>NZ_BACW01000203.1:0-16562 GCF_000333315.1 Curtobacterium sp. B8 | reverse complement strand
GCCGCGAGCATCACCAGGCAGGTCACGACCCCGAGGGCCGCGAAGTGCAGGACGANCCGGACCTCGAGGGCCTCGGTGAGCGCGCCGATCCCGGCACCCGCGAGAGTCCCGACGCTGAACGCGGCGTGGAACAGCGGCATGATCGTGCGGCGCCGGCCTTCTCGGCGGCGGCGCCGGAGACGTTCATCGAGACGTCGACCAGGCCGTTGCCGAAGCCGAACGCGACGAGGCCGACCCAGATCGCGGCGAAACCCCACCCGAACGTGACGGCGAACCCGGCGAAGACGATCCCCGCGGCCAGGCAGAACGCGGCGACCTGCACCCCGCGCCGGGCACCGACCTTGGCGACGATGTGTCCGGCGAAGGTGAGCCCGCCGATCGAGCCGACCGCCATCCCGAGCACGAGCAGCCCCATCTCGAACGTGCTCGCGCCGAGCGAGTCGCGGACGCTCGGGATGCGGCCGAGCCAGGTCGCGATCGCGAGGCCCGACATGGTGAAGGCCACGAACACCGCGGTGATCCAGCCCCGGGTGGTCGGAGCGGTGCGGGCGGACGTCGTCGTCATGCTGCTCTTCCGGTTCTGCGTGTCGGTTCTCGGTGACGGTGCTGCGCGTCGGTCTTGCGCGTCGGTTTTGCGCGTCGGTTTTGCGCGTCGGGCGCGTTCTCGCGTGTCGGGCGAGCGGTCGAATCGATTCGACCGCGGGTGACAGTTACGCTAACGGGCGATGGACGAACCGGCAACCGCGAACGGCGCGGCGCGACCCGACACGGGGACCCGTGCCGCACGCCCGACCCTCGCCGCGGTCGCGCGGGCCGCAGGGGTCGCGCCCTCGACCGCCTCACTCGCCTTCAGCGGCGCTGGCCCGGTCTCCGAGGAGGCCCGTACACGCGTGCTCGCCGCCGCTGCGGAACTCGGCTACGGCGGTCCCGACCCGCGTGCACGGTCCCTCCGCCGCGGCCGGTCCGGGGTCATCGGGGTCGTCATGGACGAACGGCTCAGCGACGCCTTCCGGGACCCCGTGAACGTCCTGACGCTCGACGGCATCGCCGAGGTCGCCGGCGAGGCCGGCACCTCCCTGCTCCTCGTCCGGAGCCCGCTCGACGACGCCGGGCTCGTCGGACCGCTCGTGGACGCCCCGGTGGACGCGGTCGTGCTCATCGGGTGCAACGTCCGGATCGACCCCGCGGTCGCCGTGCTCCGTCGACGGAACATCCCCGTGGTCGCGATCGAGGCGGACGAGATCGAGGGCGCCGTGCCCGTCCAGCTCGACAACCGCGAGGCCTCACGGCGCGCAGCCGCGTTCCTCCGCGATCTCGGGCACACCGCGGTCGCGGTCGTGACGCTCCCGCTCGACGGCACGCACCAGCGCGGTCCGGTCAGCGCCGAGCGCGAGGCCGCGGGCATCGCGCACACCTCGCTCGAACGACTCCGCGGCGTCCGTGGCGTCTACCCGTCCGCGCCGGCCTGGGAGGCGGGGGGCAGCTCGGTCGAGGAGGGCCGGATCGTCGGCGCCGCGCTCTTCGCTGCCGACGCTCCGCGTCCCACGGCCGTGGTGGTGCAGAGCGACGTGCTCGCCGTCGGGGTGATCTCGGCCGCGTTCGACGCCGGGCTGCGCGTGCCGGAGGACGTCAGCGTCGTGGGGTTCGACGGCATCCCGGTCGACGACAGCCTGTTCCACCGCACGCCGATCCGGCAGCTGACCACGCTCGTGCAGCCCTTCGTGCAGAAGGGGCAGGCGGCGGCCCGGGCGGCGATCGCCATGCTCGAGGGTGCTCCGGCGCAGCCCGCGGCCTTCCGGTCCGAGCTGCGCATCGGCGACACGACGGCGCCGCCGCCCGCGCGCTGACGCGGTCGCGCCGCCCGCGCCCCGAGTCTCGTGCTGAGCGACAGTTCTCGCGGCTGATCGCGCGAGAACTGTCGCCCACGCCGAGTCTCGCGCCCGCTTGGCCGAGTCTCGCGCCCGCTCAGCGCGCCAACGCCGCCGCGATCCAGCCGCGCCGGTGCGCCCGCACACCGAGCGTCACCGCCCGCACCCCGATGTACCCGAGGGCGAAGGCCGACCACAGCCCCGTGAGGGTCCCGCCCGCCCACCACAGCAGCGGCAGGTACACGACCAGGTTCACCCCGCCCGCGATCGCCAGGTACCGTGCGTCCCCCGCGCCGATGAGCACGCCGTCGAGCACGAACACGTACCCGGCGACCGGCATCCCCACCGCGACGATGAGCAGGACAACGGGCAGCGCGTCCTGCACCGCCGACGCGTCGGAGAACACCGGACCGAGCACCCCGCTCACCGACGCCGTCACCAGCCCGAGGAGCACCCCGCCCGCGATCCCGAGCAGCACCAGCCGACGCGTCACCAACCGCACCCGATCGGGGTCCCGCGCCCCGAGCCCGTGTCCGACGAGCGCCTGACCGGCGATCGCGAGGGCGTCGAGCGCGAACGCGAGCGTGGAGAACACCGTCAGCCCGACCTGCGTGGTGGCGAGCCCGGTCGTCCCGAGCCCGGCGGCGACCGACACGGTGGCGAGCATCGCGACCCGGAGTGACGCCGTCCGGAGGAACAACCACGCACCCGATCGCAGTGCGCGTGCGACGCCCGAGGCACCCGGTCGCAACGGCGCTCCCGCCGCCCGCGCTGCCCGCACGGCGATCACCACGTAGACCGCCGCCATCGCCCACTGCACCAGGACCGTTCCCGCCGCCGACCCTTCGACGCCCCAGCCGGCACCGTAGATGAGCACCGCGTTGAGGAGCCCGTTCGCGACGAAGCCGACGGTGGCGACGACGAGCGGGGTCCGCGTGTCCTGGAGCCCACGGAGCAGCCCGGTCGAGGCCGTCACCACGAGGATCCCCGGCAACCCGACCAGGGAGAGCGTCAGGTACGCGGTCGCCGCCCTCGAGACGTCCTCGGAAGCGCCGAACGCGTCGACGAGCGGCGCGGCGAGCGGCCACCCGACGAGCGCGAGCACGACCCCGAGCACGAGCGCCAGCCACATGCCGTCGATGCCCGCGTGCACCGCACCCCGTCGGTCACCGGCTCCGAGGGCCCGCGCGACGGCCGGAGTCGTCGAGTACGCGAGGAAGACGAGCAACCCGGTGACGGTCTGGAGGACGGCGCTCGCGATGCCGACGGCGGCGAGCGGCGTCTGCCCGAGATGCCCGACGAGCGCGGTGTCCGTGAGCAGGAAGAGCGGCTCGACCACGAGTGCCCCGAGCGCGGGGACGGCGAGGCGGACGATGTCCCGGTCGACGCGGCGGGTCTCGGAGCCGTGGGTCACCGGTCCATTCTGGCGGCGGTATCCTCCGGGCTGTGGACGCCCTCGCGCTCGTGCCGGCGGCCGTCGGCATCGCGCTGAGTCCGTTGCCGGCGGCCTCGGTCGTCTTCCTGCTCGGCCACCGGCGTGGTCCAGGGTCCGCGGTCGGACTCGCCGCGGGGTGGACGGCGACCATCGCGGTCGGCCTCGCCGTCGCGGTGCTGCTCGGCGAGCGTCTGCCTCCGGAGACGTCGGGCGGCACGACGGTCGAGGCCGTGATCGCACTCTGCGCCGCGGTCCTGCTGTTCGCGCTCGCCGTGTGGCAGTGGGTACGACGTCGACTCCCGGACGGGTCACCTGCGAGCTCGCGGTGGGCCGACCGCGTGGATGCGATCGGCAGCGCGCACGCCGTCGGGCTCGGCGCCCTCCTGACCGTCAACCCGAAGGTCGTCGTGCTCGTGCTGTCGGCGGGCCTCGTCTTCGGCGAGGCAGACCCCGCTGCTGGTTGGACCGTCCTCGCCGGCGTGTGCTTCGTCCTCGTCGCGGCGCTCCCCACGGTGCTCCCGATCGGGATCGCGGTGGCGCTCGGACGCCGCGCGCAGCCCGTGCTGGACACGCTCCGCGAGTGGATCGCCCGCTGGGGATCGCTCTCGCTCGTGGTCGTGCTCGTGGTGCTCGGCGCCGTCCAGCTCGTGACGGGGCTGGCCGGCCTGCGCTGACGGTGCGGCACCGCGCCGGCCGGGAGGCGCCTGGCGGGCCCGCACCGCGCCTCCAGGCCGTCACCTGGAGCGTCCCGCGCGCCGGGACCCCGAGGACCGTCGTTCAATCGGCGCGCGGTTCCGCGGGGACCGCCGCGGTCGCGGCGTGCGCGGCGTCCGACGCTGCGGGCGTCGCCGGATCGGTGCCCCGCGCCCGACCGATGAGGTCCATGACGTGGAACACGACGATCGCCGCGACCGTGCCGACGATGATCCCGCCGAAGGTGGCGCTGCCGAAGGAGAACGTGAAGTCGGCGATGCCCATGATGAGCGCGATGCCGGCGGTGAGCTGGTTCTTCGGCTTCGCGAAGTCGACGCGGTTCTCGACCCAGATGCGGATGCCGATGATCCCGATCAGGCCGTAGAGCGCCGTGGTCGCTCCGCCCAGCACCCCGGCCGGGACGGACGAGATGATCGCGCCGATCCTCGGCGAGAGCCCGAGCAGGACCGCGACGATCGCTGCGACCCAGTAGGCGGCGGTCGAGAAGACCCGCGTGGCAGCCATGACGCCGATGTTCTCGCCGTAGGTCGTCGTGGCGGAGCCGCCGCCCACACCGGCGAGCACGGTCGAGATGCCGTCGGCGAAGAGCGCGCGACCGGTGAGCGGGGTGAGGTCACGGCCGGTGAGCTGCCCGACGCCCTTCACGTGGCCGACGTTCTCGGCGACGAGCGCGAGCACGACCGGCACGAAGCCGAGGTAGATCGCGAGCTGACCCGCGTCGAACGCCGGCGCGGTGAACGTCGGCAGGCCGACCCACGGCGCCGCAGCGACCTTCGAGAAGTCGACCTCGCCCGCGAGGACGGCGGCGACGTACCCGACGACGACGCCGATGACGATCGAGAGCCGCCCGATGAGCCCCTTGAAGAGGACGGTCACGAGGATGATCGTGAGCAGGGTGATCAGCGCGACCGCCGGCGCCTTGACGAAGTTGTCGCGGGCGGCGGGCGCGAGGTTGAACCCGATGAGCGCGACGATCGCACCGGACACCACCGGCGGCATCACCCGGTCGATCCACCCAGCACCGGCCAGGTGCACGACGAGCCCGACGACGGCGAGCAGCGCTCCGACGACGATGATCCCGGACAGGGCGAGCGGGATGCCGCCGATCTTCGTCGCTGCGCCGATCGGGGCGAGGAACGCGAACGACGAGCCGAGGTAGCTCGGCAGCCGGTTCCCGGTGATGAGCAGGAACAGGATCGTCCCGATGCCGCTGAACAGCAGGGTGGTCGACGGCGGGAAGCCCGTGATGAGCGGGACCAGGAAGGTCGCGCCGAACATCGCCACGACGTGCTGGACACCGAGGCCGACCGTCCGCCCCCAACCCAGGCGCTCGTCGGGGGCCACGATCGTCGTCGCGGAGACGGTCCGGCCGTCACCGTGCAGCTTCCAAGGGAGTCCCATGCCGGAAACGGTAGTGGCACCGGGACTCGCGTGACGAGGCCCGGGCCCGACCTGTGGACGACCGCGAGGCCGTCCACAGGTCGGGGACGGCACCCGGGCAACGGTGGCTATCGTGGACGCCATGACCGACGTCGCAAGCACTTCCGGCATCCACACCGACGAGCTCGACGCAGGTGTGCGCCCCCAGGACGACCTGTACCGCCACGTCAACGGCACGTGGGTCGCCGCCACACCGATCCCGGACGACAAGGCGCGGTACGGCGCGTTCACGATCCTCGCGGAAGAGGCCGAACTCGCCGTCCGGGACATCGTCGAGCGGTCCCAGCAGGCCGCGACGGGCACCGAGGAGCGCAAGGTCGGGGACCTCTACACCGCGTTCACGGACGAGGAGCGCCTCGAAGCCCTCGGCACCGGGCCCATCGAGCCGCTGCTCGCGGAGATCGACACCGTCGACTCGGTCGAGGACGTCCTCCGCACGGTCGGACGCTTCGAACGCCTCGGTCTGCCGGGCTTCCTGCAGCTCTTCGTCGACAACGACCCGGGTGACCCGGAGTCCTACGTCGTCTTCCTCGAGCAGAGCGGCCTCGGGCTGCCCGACGAGTCCTACTACCGCGAGGACCGCTTCGCCGACATCCGGACGAAGTACCGTGAGTTCGTCGCCGCCATGTTCCCCCTCGCCGGGTTCGACGATGCCGGCGCCCGCACCGACGACGTCATCGGGCTCGAGACCGCGCTCGCGGCGCAGCACTGGGACAACGTCACGACCAGGGACAGCCAGAAGACCTACAACAAGCTGCCCTGGTCCGAGGTCGCCGCGCTCGCCGAGGGCATCGACCTCCGCGCCTGGTGGGAGGCCATCGACGCCCCGGCCGGTGCGTTCGAGACCGTCGTGGTCCGCGAGCCCTCCTTCATCACCGGCCTGGCCGCGCTCCTGGTCGCCGAGCCGATCGAGGCGTGGAGGAACTGGCTCCGCTGGCAGGTCGTCCGTGGATCGGCCGCGTACCTGACGAGCGCGTTCTCCGCGACGAACTTCTCGTTCTACGGCACTGCGCTCACCGGTGCGCCGAAGCAGCGCGAGCGCTGGAAGCGTGGCGTCTCCCTGGTCGAGGGTGCGATGGGCGAGGCCGTCGGGCGCATCTACGTGCAGGAGCACTTCGACGAGACCTCGAAGGCGACGATGGACGAGCTCGTGGCGAACCTCGTGGAGGCCTACCGGCAGAGCATCACCGGCCTCGACTGGATGACCGACGAGACCCGGGCCCGCGCGCTCGACAAGCTCGACAAGTTCACGCCGAAGATCGGCTACCCGGTGCGGTGGCGCGACTACTCGGCGCTCCAGGTCTCCGCGGACGACCTCATCGGCAACGTCCGGGCCGTCGCGAGCTTCCAGGTCGACCGCGAGCTCGGCAAGATCGGCAAGCCGATCGACCGCGGCGAGTGGTTCATGACGCCGCAGACGATCAACGCCTACTACAACCCGGGCTTCAACGAGATCGTCTTCCCGGCCGCGATCCTGCAGTTCCCGTTCTTCGACGCCCAGCGCGACCCTGCCGCCAACTACGGCGCGATCGGTGCCGTCATCGGCCACGAGATCGGGCACGGCTTCGACGACCAGGGTTCGCAGTACGACGGGGACGGTCGCCTGGAGAACTGGTGGACCGAGGCCGACCGTGCGGCGTTCGAGGAGCGCACGAAGGCCCTCATCGCGCAGTACGACGCGCTCGTGCCCACCGAGGTGCCCGACGGTCACGTCAACGGCGCACTCACGATCGGCGAGAACATCGGTGACCTCGGCGGTCTGTCGATCGCGTGGAAGGCGTACCTGCTGTCCCTCGACGGTCAGGAGCCCCCGGTCGTCGACGGGCTCAGCGGCGCCGAGCGCTTCTTCCTGAGCTGGGCCCAGGCCTGGCGGATGGCGATCCGTCCGGAGGAGGCCGCACGCCTGCTCAGCATCGACCCGCACTCCCCGAACGAGTTCCGCTGCAACCAGGTCGTGCGGAACATCGACGGCTTCTACGACACGTTCGGCGTGACGGAGGGCGACTCGATGTACCTCGACCCGGCCGAGCGCGTCGCGATCTGGTGATGGCCGAGCCGGACGCGGCTCTGCCGTCCCGGCGTCGCCGTCCGGACCGGAGCGGCGTCGGCGGTGCGGGCGACCGCCCGCGCGGCGGCGGTCGCGACCACGGGCGCCACCGCGGCGGTGCGGACGACCGGTTCGGAGCCACCCTGGAGGCACTGGGCGGCCTGGCCAGGGACGGTGCGGCGGTCAGCGCCTCCGTCATCGACACGTCGTCCGGCAAGGCGCTGCTCGCGGTCGACGACACCCTCGTGCAGCCGGTCGCGAGCCTCGGGCGGGTGCTGCTGCTCATCGAGGTGGCGGCGCAACTCGAGGACGGTGGCCTGCACGGCGACCGCCTGCAGCGGATGGCCCGGGACACCGCCACCGGTGCCGGACTGTGGCAGTTCCTGCAGGAGTCGACCATGCAGGTGTCCGACCTCGCGACCCTGGTCGGTGCCACCGCAGACGCGTGGGCCATGAACGCGCTGCTGTCGACCGTCGGCATCGACGCCGTCCGGGAGCGTGCGGAGTCCTTCGGCATCGAGCGGACGGCCCTCATCGACCGCGTGCGGGACCGACGGGGTCCGGACGACGCCCCGGATGCCTCCGTGGCGGCGACCGGGGAGCTCAGTTGGCTGTTCCGCGGGCTCGCGCTCGGCGAGGTCGTCGACGAGGCCGTCTCGAACCGGGTCCTCGGGTGGCTGTCCCTGTCGAGCGACCTGTCCCTGGTGGCGGGGTCCTTCGCGCTCGACCCCTTGGCCCACCGCTCGCTCGACCACGGGCTGCAGGTGGTCTCGGTCACCGGCTCGTCGCTCGGCGTCCGGGCCGAGGCGGGCATCCTGCGCGGACCGGCGTCGTCGGTGAGCTACGCCGTCACGGTGACCTTCGACGACGCCACGCTCCAGCGGCGCCTCGCCGTGGTGGACGCCCTGCGGACCATGGGCACCGAGGTGCTCGAGGCCGTGCACCAGCCCGCGCGCCGCTGACCAGCCCGCGCGGCCACGGCCGGGCGTGCGCCGCTGCCCGTGCCGCGAGACCCCCGCTCAGCCGAGCAGCAGCCGCACCCACGCGTCGAAGCGCTGCCGGATGACCCGCGCCGTCACGTCCGGCCGCCCGATGCCCGCGTAGTTCGGCTCCCAGGTCTCCACGTACGGGTCTGCCCGTGCGGCCGCGAGCACGTCCCACGCCCACACGTCGCCCACCCGCACACCGGAGTGCTCCTCGTACGCAGCGAGGAACCGGTCGGCGGCGTCCGGCGCACCGAGCAGCACGAGGTCCTGCCGGCACCACGCGACGTCGACGCCCCGTGGAGCGGACACCGCGCCGGACCAGTCCACGATCCCGGTCAGCCGGTCGCCCTGCCACACCGCGTTGCCGGTCCAGAAGTCACCGTGCGTGAGGACGCGTCGCTGGTCGGTCGTCGGCCACGCGCCGGCGGCAGCACGTGCGAGCCGCCCGGCGGCGCGGTTCGGTGCCCGCCCCTCGTCGGGCAGTCCGACGGGGCCGAGCGCGTGGACCCGGGCGAGTGCGGCACCGAGTGCGGCCGCGGCGGCGTCGAGGTCGAGGTTCGCCGGCGGGGTCGTCCCGGGCATCGCGGTCGTGACGATCGTCGGGACGCCGGCGACGGTGCCGTGGGCGAGCAGCCGCGGTGCGAGGTCACCGAGCGGTCCGAGCCGTTCGAGGACCGCGGTCTCCCGGTCGACGGCGTCGTCACCGCGGGGGAAGGTCCGGACGACCACGGGCCGGCCGTCGTCGTCCGCGAGCGCCGTCCGCGCGTGCTGACCGCCGGACAGCGCCCGGATGAGCCGCAGCGGTCGGCCGAGGAGGACGCTCCCGGCGTCGACGGTCCCGTGGTCCACCAGTGGAGCGTACTGAGCGTGTTTGTCACGGAACGGTAACGGCGCTGACTTCACCCAAACCAGTTCGGCACGGGTGCCGAATCCCCTGCACAGACCGGGAACCACCCGGAGCGCTCACCAGCCGCAGCTGCTGGTTCTCTCCACCCGTCATCGGGTGGGTTCGGCGCGCCATCGAACGCCGCGCCGAGCGCGACACAGCAAAGGAACTCATCATGCGCAAGAGCCTGAAGACCACGATCACCCTCGCCACGACCGGCGCGCTCGTCCTCGGTGGCGCCGCGTTCGGTGTCGGCGCCGCGAACGCGTCGACCCCGGCGGTCCACACCGTCTCCTCCAGCTCGTCGAAGATCCCGGCGCCGGTCGCGTCGGTGCCCGAGGTCCTCGGTGGCACCACGGCCGTGAAGCTCGACTCGGGCTTCACCGACGCGCTGACCGCGCTGAAGCTGACCCCGGGTGTGTCGGGCAACGCCAAGCTCGCCGACGGGTCGGTGTCGTTCCCGATCACGGCCGGTTCGGTGACGTACTGGAACCCGGAGGGCAACTACCGTCCGTACGTGCAGGGGCTGCTCAACCACGACGACTCGGGGCTGACGCTCAAGGCCGGTGACACGACGGTGACGCTGGAGAACTTCGTGGTGAACCCGGGTTCGTCCAAGCTCTACGGTGACGTGCTGGTCAACGGCAAGGTCGCGGTCGCGAACGCGTACCTGTTCGAGCTCTGGGGTGGCACGCTCAAGCCGCTGCAGCTCGAGGGTGACAACGCGGTCCTGACCGGCACCACGGTCCACATCTCCGAGGACGCTGCCGGCCTGCTGAACAAGACCTTCGGCACCGACGCCGTCAAGCGCGGCCTCCTCGTCGGCACCGCCACCATCACCGCCAAGATCAAGTAAGACCGCACCAACGCCGAGAGCGTCGTCCCCGACAGGGGGCGGCGCTCTCGTGCGTCGTGGCCGGATCGTCGTGTGCGTCGGGCGGGACGGGCGTGCGTCGTGGGTCGGACGGGAGGCGCGGATCGCGTCAGCGACGCCGGCGCCACCACCGGGACGGTCGGGTGTCGGACGCGGCCGCCTGCGCGGCCGCCGCTGCCGCGTCGGAGGCGGCCCGTGCCTCCCGGCGGTCCCGCCACGCCACGACCTCCGCATCGACGTCCCGGAGCGGCGTCACGACCGGCGGGCCGCCGAGCAGCTGCCGACGAGCCTCCTTCACGCGGGCGTTGAAGTCCTCGAGGACGTCGCGGACGTCACGCTCGACCGACAGCGCATCGAGGTGCTCGTCGAGTTCGGCGTCCTCCTTCCGGAGGGCGAACGCAGGCGGGGCGATCCCGGTGATCTGCTCGCGCTCGATCTTCGACCGGATCCACCAGTCCGGGTCGTGTCGGCCGTCGTTCGAGGGCAGCGGCTTGCCGTGGTAGGGGTTCCCCTCGAAGACACCGCGGCGTTCGGCTTCCTCGATGAGCGCCCGGGCGTGCTGGCCGACGTCCTTCGCGCGGAGCAGCCGTCGTTCCTCGCGGACCTCGTCGGGGTCGAGCGACCCCCGTTCGATCTCGCTCTCGACGAGCCGCTCGTACCGGTACCGAGCAGCGCGCCGGAGCCGGTCCATGCGTGCGTCGACGTCGTTCATGACCCCTCCATGATCACTCCGTGCGGTCGCTCCCGCCAGTCTCGTCGGAGCCGGCCTGCTGGGTCCGGACCTCCTCGATGGTCAGCGCGGCCTGGATGAGCGCCAGGTGCGACAGGCCCTGCGGGAGGTTCCCCATGAAGGAGCCGTCCTCGCTGATCATCTCGCTGTAGAGCCCGACGTCGTTCGCCTGCGCCACCATCGCGTCCATCAGCGCCGCGGCGTCGTCGACCCGGCCCGTGCACGCCATCGCGGCGGCGAGCCAGAACGAGCAGGCGACGAACGGCGACTCCTCCTGCTCCATGCCCGAGTAGCGGTAGACGAGCGGGCCGCGCTGCAGCTGCTCCTCGATCGCGCGGATCGTGGACGCCATCCGGGGACCGCGGTCGAAGGCGCTCATCGCGTGCAGCAGGATCGAGGTGTCGAGCTCGTCCGAGCCCGGGTACATCACGTAGTAGCCGCGTTCCTCGTCCCACCCGTGCTCGGCGACCCACTGCTCGATGAGTTCGCGGTTCTCCACCCACTTGTCCCGCGGGCCGTCGATCATGCCGGCGTCGTGCAGCTCGACGGCGGCGTCCAGAGCCTGCCAGCAGCCGATCTTGCTCGACACGTAGTGCTGGGTGTCCTGGAGCTCCCACATGCCCGAGTCGGCTTCCTCCCACCGGTGGCACGCGTCGTCCGCGAGGCCCTGCAGGACCGTCGCCGTCTTCCGGTCGATGACGTTGCCGGCACGGACGTACTGCCGGAGGATCTCGAAGACGTCGCCCCAGACGCCGAGCTGGAGCTGGTCGCCCGCGCGGTTCCCGATCGTCACCGGGCCGATGCCCTGCCACCCCGGGACGTCGCGCTCCTCGACGCCGTCGCTCGCCGAGCCGTCGAGCTCGTAGAAGATCGGCATGTCCTCGTCGTGCTCGGCGATGGTGCGCATCACCCAGGACACGGCCGCGTGGGTCTCCTCGCGCAGGCCGAACCGGGTGAGCGCGTGCACCGTGTACGACAGGTCGCGGACCCAGGCGAAGCGGTAGTCCCAGTTCTTCCCGCCGGTCCGGTCCTCCGGCAGGCTCGTGGTCGGTGCCGCGGCGATGGCGCCGGTGGGGGAGTAGATGAGCAGCTTCAGGGCGAGGGCGCTCCGCTGCACGGCCTCGGACCACGGGCCGTCGTAGTGGAACGCCTCGGACCACGTCGACCAGTTCGCGATCGTGCGGTCCATCGCCGCGAGGGCCGCCTCGGGCTTCGGCATGAAGATCGGTTCGTCCTGGGTCCCGACGATCGTGAGGATGTGCTTCGACCCTGGCGTCGCGGTGAACCGGCCGGAGAACCGGGGGCCGTCGTCGTGCACCGGTTCGAAGCCCTGCTCGACGATCGCGATGGTGACGCCGTCGATGCCGATGACGGCACCGTTCGCGGTGTCGAGCCGCTTCGGCTCGGCGGTGTTCAGCAGGGTGCCGGGGACGACGGCCCACTCGAGCTCCACCGATCCGCGCACCCCCTGGACGCACCGCGCGACCTCGGCCCACGGCAACCGTCCGGCGACCCCGGTCACCATGGCGTCGGAGACGGTCACCTCCCCGGTCGGGGTCGTCCAGGTCGTGACGAGGACGTTCGTCCCGGGCAGGTACTCGCGCGAGACCTCGGCGTCCCCGGTCGGACGGAGCGCGACGTGGCCGCCGTGCTCGGCGTCGAGGATGCTCGCGAACACGGGTGGCGAGTCCATCGACGGGATGGGCAGCCAGTCGATGCGGCCGTCGAGCGCGATGAGCGCCACCGTCCGCCCGTCACCGACCGCACCGTAGGAGCGGAGCGGGACGTAGCCGTCGACCCGCTCCTCGTCGTCGGTCGCGTCGGGGGTGTCCCGGGTCCGTTCGCTCATGCACCCAGCCTGCCCCGGGGGTACAGCCGACCATCAGCGGGACGTACCCCGACCGCTCCGGTGGCAGCATGGGCCCATGGTGCAGCCAGCTCGGATCGACGAGGACGGGGCCGGTCGGCGGGCCTTCCGCAACCAGCTCGCGGTCGTCACCGGGATCATGCCGGTGATCGCGTTCGTGCTCGTCGTCGACCGACAGGAGGTCGGTGTCCTCGCGACGCTCGGCGCGGCGCTGCCGCTGGTCGCCCTCGTCGTCACCGCGCTCGCCCGACCCGGTGCCGACCCCCGGTGGTTCGCCCTCGTCCTGGCGCTCGACGTCGCCGGGATCGCGTTCATCCGCGGGGACGTCCCGTCGATCGGCGTCAGCGCGCTCTTCGTCCTGCCGGCGCTGTGGGCCGGGTACGCGTTCGGCCTCCCGGGAGCGGCGAGCACCGCCGGGATCACCGTCGTCCTGCTGTGGATCGGGGCGCCGCGCGAATGGGACGTCATCGACACCGCGGACACCGCGCGGCTGATCTCCCTGCCCCTGGTCATCGTCGCGGTCAGCGGCACGGCGGCGGTCCTCGCCGCCCGGGCCCGCGCGCGTCAGGAACTGCTCCGGCGCCAGACCGTGCTCCTCCAGCAGCGGCTCACCGCCGTCGTCGCACGGGAGGAGCTCGTCCGTGCGACCCTCGACTCGGTCGACTTCGACGTGCTGGCCTTCGACGCCGAGGGCGGCACGACGGTCGCGAACCACGGCCGGCAGGGCAGCGCGCTCGACGACCTGGCGTCGGCGCCGGGCGACGCCTCGCTCGCCGAGCTCGTCCGGCGCACACTCGACGGCGACGAGCTCGAGGACGTCCTCGTCGCGGTGCGTCCGGGTGACGGAGCGGTGCGGACCTACTCGATCAACACGCGCCTGCTCCCGCCGGACACCGGGGGCGGGGTGCTCGTCGCCCGGGACGTGACGGCGGAACGCAGCGCGCTGGACGCCCGCGACGACCTGGTGGCGTCGGTGTCGCACGAACTGCGGACGCCGACGACGGCCGTGCTCGGTTCGGTCGAGCTCGCTCGCGAGGTGCCGGGGCTCCCGGAGACCGCCGAACGCATGCTCGACGTCGCGGCCCGCAACGCCGAACGGCTGGTCGAGTTGGTCAGCGGCATCCTCCGGGCAGCGCGGGAGGACCGGGTCGACCTCGTCCTCGCTCCCTGTGACCTCGTGGACGTCATCGAGGCGGCGGTCGAAGCGGCAGGACCGGCCGCCCGGGCGGCCGGCGTCGAGCTGCGCCTCCCGGTGTGCTCCGGGCCGGTGCCGGTGGTGGCGGACGCCTTCCGGGTCCGGCAGGTCGTCGACAACCTCGTCAGCAACGGGGTGAAGTACAACCACGCCGGCGGGTGGGTGGAACTCGGCGCGCACGCCGTGGGTGACCGAGCGTGGGTCATCGTCCGTGACGACGGCATCGGGATCGACGACGAGGACCAGACGCACCTGTTCGAACGGTTCTTCCGTGCCGAAGCGGTCCGCAGCAGTACCATCCACGGGACCGGGCTCGGGCTCGCGATCTGCCGACAGATCGCCGAACGCCACGGCGGGGACCTGACGGTGTCGAGCATGCTCGGGGAGGGGACGACCGTGACCATGACGATCCCGGTGGGCGGGCCCGGCAGGACCGGGGGCGCGCGGTGAACCCGCTGCTCCTCTGGACGGCCATCGGCAGCGGCCTCGCCCTGCTCCTGGTGGTCCTGGTGACCCGTCGCCGGCTCGGCGGCCGGCACCCCGAGGTCCGACGAGGCTTCCTGGACGTCGGGGTCGCCAGCGTCGGCACCTTCCTCGTCCTGATCGGAGCGGCGCTCCTGGCCGGGGACGCGACCCGGATCCTGGTCGTGTGGCTGGTCGTCGTGCTCGCGGTCGCACTGGTGTGCACCGTGATCCGGTCAGCATCGACCCGTGACGAGCCCCCGGAGGACGTGCAGCGGCGGTCGGACGTGCTCCGCGGCGTCACGAGGGTCCTCGCCCGAGCGGACTACCACCAGGTGTCCTTCGTGCGGCTGGTCGTCTCCCTCGACGACGCCGCGCTGGTGACGACGGCCTTCGGTCCCGGGGCGGGGGTCGTGCACCGGGACCGGCTCGTCGCGGCCCTCCAGCGTCTGGTCCCGCCGGACGCGACCGTCTGGACCGAGGGGGACGACCGCGTCGTCGTCCTGGTCAGGCAGGAGGAGTGCGACCTCGCCGGGTGGCGCGCCGAACTCGAGATGTCGTCGACCGGGGACCCTGCCGACGGAGCGACGGTCGGGTCCTCGACGACCTGGGCCGTGACCTCGACGGACGACCGCGGGTACCGGCTGGAGGACCTCGAGCGGCCCTGACCCCCGGTGTCGCCGATGCCCGACGGAGTCCCGGGTCAGCCCTCGGTCGGGAGGTCGATCGAGAGCACGTCCGTCGCGGTCTGCTGGGTTCGCGAACCGCCCGATCCCTCGGCGAACACCAGGGTCACCACCACCCGCATGGTCGCGGTGCGGTCGTCCGTCGGGCCGAGGACGAACGTGCCCGACCAGGACTGCGGACGCGAGACCGCGAAGCCCGACGGGTCCGTCTGCGCTCCCGGCTGGCCGCCGGGTGGGAGGTCGCTCCCGTCGCGTGCCAGGGCGGAGGTCTCCACCGCCGCACGGACCAGCCGGACGTCGGAGCCCCCGCGGGAGGAGACGGACATCGACAGCGGCTTGGCGGAGCCCGCGGTCCAGTCCTGCAGCGGCAGCGTCGACCAGTACCGCACGCCGACGACGAGGTCACCGGCGCGGACCGTCCGGCTCAGGGCGCCGTCGACGAGGTCGCCGCCCGGTCGTGCTGACGGGGTGCTCGCGGCCGTGCTGGGCGAGCCCGACGCCGACGCCGACGCGCTTGCCCGACCGGGGTCGCGGGTCGCCCGGTCCGTCGCCGCGGACTCCCACGGAGGGGTGCCGCACGCGGTGAGCGCCAGCGCTCCCGTCGTGACGACCGCCGCGACGAGGAACGGCCTCGATGACGTCCGCCTCATCGCTCCCCCGATCCCAGAGCAGATCTTGAGGATCCGCAGCGCCATGCTAGCGCGCGGCCAGAGGACACCGGGTGAGGCTGATCGCGACCACAGCACCACGCCGACCGATCAGGAGCCACCATGTCGACGACCCGACCGACCGCAGCCCCGACCACGGGCGTGCCGACCCGGTACACCGTCCGCCACGACCCCGAGCTGGCCGCAGCCGTCCTCGACGACCTCGCGTCGCTGCCGGACTACCGCCCGACGATCGGGTGCGTCATCCCGGCGTACAACGAGGCCGAGAGCATCGCCGCGGTCCTCGACTCCCTGCTCGCGCAGACCCGCGTCCCGGACGTCGTCCACGTCGTCATCAACAACACCACCGACGCGACCTTCGACATCGCGGCCGCCTACGCGGGACCGCACCGGATCGAGCACGGGGACGCCGTGCAGGAGACCGAGGTCTACGTGCACGACATCGGCGAGAACCCGGACAAGAAGGTCGGCGCGCTCAACTACGGCTTCAGCCTCATCGAGGGCTGCGACTACATGCTCGGGGTGGACGGCGACACGACCGCGCACCCCGAGGCGGTCGAGTGGCTCGCGCAGGAGATCGTCTCGGATGCACGCATCGGCGGCATCTCCGCGATCTACTCCATCGACGACGCACCGTTCCGCGGCCTGGTCCCGCGGTTCCTGATCGCCGGACAGCGTGCCCAGTTCGCCGCCTTCAACATGCA
>NZ_BACW01000204.1:0-1267 GCF_000333315.1 Curtobacterium sp. B8 | reverse complement strand
GGATCCCGCGGTCCTCGGCGAGGGTCCGGGCCTGCGGGGCCACCGTCTGCGCGGCCAGCACGCCCTGCACCGGGCGGAGCAGCGGGTCGCGGTTCATGAGCTCGAGGTACCGCGTCAGCTGCTCGACCGCGTCGATGGTGGCGTTGCGCTTCATCTCCACCGCGACGCTCGCCCCCGCGTCGTCCCGCGCGAGGATGTCGACCGGGCCGATGGCGGTCATGTACTCGCGGCGGACGAGGGTGTGGCCGTCGCCGAGGAGCTCGATCTGCTCGGCGAGGAGCTGCTGCAGGTGTGCCTCGACGCCGTCCTTCACGAGCCCGGGGTCGACGCCCAGGTCGTGCGACTCGTCCGCGATCACGTCGTACAGGCTCACGACGAGCTTGTCCTGCGTCTTCTTCTGCGTGACCGTCCACACCTGCGTGATACCGGCCTCAGCCTGCTCCTGGCTCGGCTCACCCATCTCGATCGAGCAGGGCGGGCTCATCCAGTTCAGCGGCTTGTAGCTGCCGCCGTCCGAGTGCACGAGCAGCGAGCCGTCCGCCTTGAGCATGAGCAGGCGCGTGGCGAGGGGGAGGTGGGCCGAGAGTCGCCCCGCGTAGTCGACGGAGCAGCGGGCGATGACGAGACGCACCCGGCGATCCTAACGGTCGGTGCGTGCCCCGGTCGTGTCGGCGCCGGCCCGGTCGGTCGACGCGGCGGTGTCGGTGCCGGCCCGGTCGGTCGGCCCCGCGCTGTCGGTGCCGGCGCGGGCGGTCGACGCGGCGGTGTCGGCGCCGGCGCGGTCGGTCGACCCGGCCTGGAGGCGCGGTGCGGCCCCGCCGTCCGTCATCGCGTCCTGCGGGTGGTCGCCACCACGGCCGGTGTCGGCCGCACGGCCCCGTCGTCGCCGCAGCGTCTCGGCGGCTGCGCCGGTCTCGCGGGCTGCGCCCGACGCGAGCCCGGCGCCGATGATGAAGACGAACACCACGAGCAGGGCGCCGAGCAGGCCGATGTGTTCGCCGAGGAACCCGATGAGCGGCGGTCCGGCGAGGAACGCCACGTAGCCGATCGTCGCGACGGCGCTGACCTTGAGCGCGGCCGAACGTGGGTCGTCCGCCGCGGCCGACATGCCCATCGGGAAGCCGAGGCTCGCACCGAGTCCCCACAGCACGACGCCGACGATCGCGATCGGGATGACGTCCACGAAGATGAGCAACCCGAGGCCCACCACGGCGACGGCGGCGCTGACCCGGAGGACGGGNACGCGGCCGAACCGGTCGATGAGCGG
>NZ_BACW01000205.1:0-4615 GCF_000333315.1 Curtobacterium sp. B8 | reverse complement strand
CCGGACCCCGGCCGTCTTCGCGAGCTGCGGGACCGTGACCGCGCCCAGCGTGACCCCGAGCGGTGGGGACATCTGCCGGGATGCCCATCGCGAGGCCTCGGCGCTCCTTCGGGAACCAGCCGACGACGACCCGGCCGCTCGCCGCGTTCGTCGAGGCGCTCGTCATCCCGGCCGCGAGGAACGCCAGCCCGAGCAGCACGGTGTCACCGGCGGCGGCCCACGCGGCGGCGACCGACCGCTCTCCTTGCGTGACGTCCTCGAGCAGGGCTGACCAGCACCTGCACGGGGCCGTGCCCGTCGGCGGGGTGCACGAGCACCCGGCCGACCGAGGGACCGGGCAGCCCGCAGCGCCAGACCGACCACGCCACCGGCGGGACGCGCCCGGCACGGCGTCCGAGCAGGACCGTGTGGTCGTGGCGGAGCGTCGGCGAGCGGTGTGCGACGACCATCCGGCAGCCGCCGTCGAGCGCGGCACGGAGCACCGGGTCGTCGCGGTCGCTGCCGGCCCGGATGACGAGCACGTGCAGACCGTGTGCGATGCGCTCACGGACGTCCTGGGCCGTGAAGACCGGCACCCTCCCCGAGAAGCCGCCGTCGGTCAGGACCGGCAGCCCGGTCGCGGAGATCACCAGTGACGAGATGCGCCAGGTGTCGGTGAGGAAGAGCGGCAGGCCGGGGGCCTGGTGCGCGTCGAGGCGCTCGGCCTCCGCGACGAGCCGACGGACGTCGGTCGGGTAGTACGTCGGCTCCCCACCGCGCCACTCCGGGGCGGACACCGCGAAGGGGGTGTCCGGTCGGTGCCGCCCCACCGACGCGTCGAGACCGCTGCCGTCGCGTGCCGCGTCGAGCGCCTGCAGCGAGAAGGCGGCCGGTCCGGCCACGACGGCCAGTCCGGTGACGACCGCGACGACCGCCCGGGAGGCACGGAACGGGTCCGTTCCGCGTGTCACCACCGAGCGTGGCGGCAACACCACCGCGACCAGCGCCGCGACGACCGTCGCCGTCGCGATCGTCGTCGCCGGGCGGGTGAGGACCGCGGGCGCCTGGCTGCCCGCGGCGAGGTACTGCCACCACCAGGCCTGGCCGACGGCGAGGACCACCGGCACGGCCCGGACCCAGACGACGTGCGACCGCGCGAGGGCGACAGCGGCCCGCCACCCGACCGCGCCGAGGACGGCGAGCTGCACCCCGACGGCGGCGAGGTACGCGGTGTGCGGGATCCGCGTCACGGAGAGGACGCCGGCCGCGGTCACCAGCCAGACGGTGACCACCACGAGGGTGACGGCGCCGGTGCGGGGGGCGGCGGCCGTGCCGGTGGTCGTGCCGGTGCCGGCCGTCGTGCCGGTGCCGGCCGTCGTGCCGGCGCCGGTGCTGAAGAGGCCGCCGAGTGCGTCGGCGGCGAGTCGACGACCCAGGCAGAGGACGACCACGCCGACGAGGACGGCGAACACGGCCGCGGGCAGCATCCACGAGACCTGCGAGCCGAGGTGCGGTTCGAGCAGCTTCGTGATCCGCCCCGGGTCCCCGGCGGACGAGGCGGCCGTGGTCGGGCGCACCGCCACGGACCCGGGCCAGGCGCCGGCGTGCAGCCGATCGAGCCCGTTGTAGCCGAACACCATCGCCCAGGGGTCGTCGTCGGTGGAGCCGTCGACGTACGGCCGGGCCCCGACGGGCGTCCGCGCCAGCCCGACCACCCACACGAGCGACGCGGCGCCGGCCACGACGCCGAGCACCGTCGTCCGCGCGAGGCGCCACCACACGCCCCAGTGCCGACCACCGGGGCGGGCGGTGGCGAGCAGGGTCCCGAGGAGCAGCGCCGGCAGCACGAACCACGCCTGCAGCATCTTCGCCTGGAACCCGACGCCCACCGCGAGCCCGGCGGCGACGAGCGGCCACCACCGTCCGGTGATCGCGGCCCGCTGCCAGCAGAGCAGGGCGACGGCGAGGGCGGCCGTGACCATGCCGTCCTCCATCGGGTGCGCGAACATCGAGACGAAGACCGGCGTCGTCGCGGCGGCCAGGGCGGCGACGAGGCCGGTGCCGACCCCCGCCCCACCGGAGCCCGACGACCGAGCAGGCCCACACCGTGACGAGGCCCTCGAGGAGTTCGGGCAGCGCGATCGCCGTCGTGGAGTCCCCGAGCAGCCGGATGCTGAGCGCCTGCGGCACGAGGAACCCGGCGAGCTTGTCGAGGGTCACCGTCGCACCGGGGTCGAAGGCGCCGGACAGCATCGCGGGCCACGACTCGGACATCGACCGGGCGGCCGCCGCGTAGAAGGGAGCGTCGCCGCCGCGGGCGAGGTTCCAGCCCAGCAGCACGGTCGCACCGAGCAGCACGAGGAGCAGTGCCAGCCGCGCTGCGAGGTGTTGGTCGGCCCAGCGGGCCGGTCGTCCGGTGTCCACACCTGGACCCTGGCCGTCCGGGATGACGGTGCACCGCGATCGAGCCGCCAGCACGCCCCGAACACACGACCTCCGCTGAGCCGACGTGCGGCTCGTCCGGTCATCGTCCAGGACACGCGCAGCCAGGACCGAAGAGGGTCTCAGGCGTTCCCGAGGTGCGAGGCCCGGCCGACCTGCTCGCGGTTGCCCCGCGGCGGCCGGAGGTCCTGGTGGGCGCGGTCGCCCCGGGGTCAGTCGACCCGACGCGCGGCGATCGACCCGACCACGCCGAGGACGAGCACCGCCACGAGCACGACGAGCAACGGTGCCGTCCAGTCCCCGGTGGCCCCGTGCAGCGTGCCGGCGACGAGCGGTCCCGCGCTCCCGATGAGGTACCCGCCGCCCTGCACGAACGCGGACATCCGTCGGGCGTCGGCGTCGCTCGACACGATCCGGACGATCACGATGAACACGATGGTGATGCCGCCGCCCTGCGCTGCGCCGCCGAGCACTGACCAGAGGAGCCACAGCTGCGGCGCGAACAGGAGTCCGAGCGGCATCGCCAACCAGAAGAACGCGACGAGCGCGATGATCGCCCGGGGTCGCCACCGCGCCGCCAGCACCGGGACGCCGAGCGCGCCGATGACGGCGAGGATCTGGAACACCGACGAGCTCGCGCCGGACGACTCCTTCGAGAAGCCGATCTCGTCGTGCAGGAGCGTCGGGATCCAGGCGGTGAGGGCGTAGTACGAGAACGCCTGCCCGCCGAACGCCAGGGTGAGCCCCCACGTGATCCACCGGCGGGCCGGCGCCGGCGTCGGGGCGGTCGCCTTCCGCTCGTGGTCGGTGTCGAGCACGAGGTCGATCGGCCCGGTCTCCGGGAGGGGTTCGACCACGGACGGCCGCCGCCAGGCCGCACGGGGACCGACCGTGAACGTCCAGCCGATGCCGGCGAGCACCGCCAGGACGCCCCACACCGCGATGGCGACCGGCCAGCCCCAGACGGCCGCGATCGGCGCGGTGCCGAGCGAGGTGATCATCGACCCGACGTTGAGCGCCGACGTGTAGACGCCCGTCACGAGCCCCACGCGCTCGGGGGCGGTGTCACGGCGGATCACCACGGGGATGACGACGTTGCCG
Source organism: Curtobacterium sp. B8 (assembly GCF_000333315.1). NCBI lineage: Bacteria > Bacillati > Actinomycetota > Actinomycetes > Micrococcales > Microbacteriaceae > Curtobacterium > Curtobacterium sp. B8. The sequence continues at coordinate 1,093 of NZ_BACW01000205.1, read as the reverse complement.
ATCGTGATGCCGATGCCGATCACCGCGGTGCCGACGAGCAGCGCCGCCGACGAGGGCAGCGACCGGACGACCGTGCCCACCAGGACGACGACGAGCGAGAGGGACACCGCGCGTTCGGGGTCGGCCTTCGCGATCACCCAGCTCGCGAGCGGCGTGGCGAGGGCGAAGCACAGCACCGGGATCGTCGTGAGGAGCCCCGCGATGCCCGCGGTGAGCCCCAGGTCGGCGCGGACGTCCCCGATGACGGGAGCGGTCGCGACGATCGGGCCGCGGAAGTTCAGTGCGATGAGGACCACCGCGGCCGGCAGCAGCCAGGCGGCGTCGCGCAGGCGAGCGGTCCGGCCCGTGGCGCCCCTGGCGGTCACGGCAGCAGGATCGGCAGGAGGTCGAGCGGGGTGGCCGCCTGCGCGACGGTGCCCTCGGCCTCGGCGGGGGAGCCGTAGCCCCACGCCGCGAAGATCGTCGGCACCCCGTGGACAGCGGCGCCCTCGACGTCGTGCTTCCGGTCGCCGATGAGCACCGGACGGCTGACGTCGAACCCGCGGGCGTCGAGCCGACGCAGCGCCTCCGCGACCACGTCGGCCTTCGAGCTCCGGACCTCGTCGTCGCTCGCGCCGGTGATGATGTCGATGTCGCCGGTCAGGCCGTAGTGCTCGAGGATGTACGTCGCCGGGGTCTCGGGCTTGCTCGTCGCGGTCGAGATCGGCAGGCCGGCCTCGTGCAGGGTGTGCAGCACGACGTCGATGCCGGGGAACATCGCCGAGTCGAGGGCGCCGTGCGAGAGGTAGTGCTCGCGGTAGACGGCGAGCGTGTGCTCGGCCTGCGCGGTGTCCATGCCCATGGCGTCGTGGAAGGTGTCGAGGATCGGCGGTCCGACGAACGACATGAGCGTCGCGTGGTCCGGCACGGGGACGCCCACCGTGGTGAAGGTGTGCGTCATGCTCTCGAGGATGCCCGGAGCGGAGTCGCTGATGGTGCCGTCGAGGTCGAAGAGGATGGCGGGAACGGGCGCGTCATGTCCTGCCCAGCCTAGCCGGTGCCGTGGACGCCCCCGTCCCGGTGCCGCGCCGGCGGAACGGAGGCAACCGGGCCT
>NZ_BACW01000206.1:0-1547 GCF_000333315.1 Curtobacterium sp. B8 | reverse complement strand
CGCTGACTGCCGCCGTTCGGCTCGTTATCCGTGGTCGGACTGCTGACCCCAATGGAGCCGCTCGTTAGCGACGAGCACGACGGAGATGCGTCTGCCCCGACCTGGTAGAGCCGGTATGTGACCGCGGTCGACCCGGCCGGATCGGCGGCTCCCCAACTGACTCGGACAGGTGAAACGCCTGCCTCGTTGCGTTCCGTGCTCGCTGTGCGGGACAGGTTGGTCGGGGGCCCCGGCGTCCCGATCGCAGTGCCAGCCGCGCTGCCCTTGTTCCACTGGACCACCGTGTTGTTGCGGTCGGCGTCGTTCCGGGCAGAGACGGTCGCCGTGTACTGCGCTCCGCTCTGCGCCCCCGTGAACGACGTGCTCGTCGCGGTCCCCGTGCTCCTCGTGACCGTCAACCCCGGTCCGGAGATGGTGACCACGTAGTTGTCCACGGCACTGCCGTTGTTCGGCGCGGGCACCGCGTTCCAGTTCACGTCGACCTGGTTCGGCGTGTCCGGGTTCGGCTTCACGGTGATCCCGGTCGGCGGTGCCGGCACGTAGTCGGCGCTCATCGGCGCGGACTGCGCCGACGGCTCGCTGTCGCCGACGGCGTTGGTCGCCGTCACCGAGAACCGGTACGAGGCCTTCGGGTCCAGCCCTGTCAGCTGGCAGACCGTGGCCGTGCCGCAGTCCTTCGACACCCCGTCGGTCCCGGTGACCCGGTACCCGGTGATCGGCGAGTTGTTCGCCTGCGGCGTCGACCACGTCAGCGTCACCTGACCGCCGTCGTACGACCCGGTGCGGGTCGGAGCGCCCGGAGCGTCGGGGACGTCCTGCACGGAGATCGTGACGTCGCCCCACACGTACCGGTCCGGGTCGTCGGTGGCGTCCGCGACCTGGTACTGCAGGTGCGCGTCGACCGGCTTCGCGGACGAGGACACCTGGACCTGCAATCGCGACTTGTCGGCGCTCGGCGTGACGCTCACGCCGGCGGGCAGGCCGCCACCGAGCCCCCGGATCGCCACGACACGGAGGCGCTCGCCCGGGAACGGGTTGGTCGGCTGGTCGTTGGCGAGCACGTTGATGGAGGTCGTCTCACCGCGCTTGGCGATGCTCGTGTCCGCGCCGGGCTGGACGAGCGGACGGGTGGACGCGACGACCGACACGCTGATGGTGCCCGCCCGTCCGGCGTTGGCGTCGTCCGCGACCCCCACGCCGATGGAGGACGTGGTGTCCTTCTTCGCGGTGTCGGCGACCGTGACGGTCAGCCGCTGCCCGACGACGGTCGCGGTGACCCCCTGGCTCGGCTGGCTGACGATGGAGTAGCGCAGCTCGGGGAGGTCCTTCGGGTACGGGTAGTCGGTGAGCTTCGCGAGGTCGACGGTGCGCGACTCCCCCGGCTGCATGTCGAGCGCGGACCCCGAGAACGCGGGCGGCTGGTTCGACCGGGGCAGCACCTTGATCGGCAGGACGAGCGTCGCCGTCCGGCCCTTGCCGCCGTTGGCGTTCGAGCCGTCCGTGACCTCGAACGAGATCGACGCGTTCCCGTAGTACAGTTCGCCGAG
>NZ_BACW01000207.1:0-2256 GCF_000333315.1 Curtobacterium sp. B8 | reverse complement strand
AGTCCAGACGACCTCGCGACGGACGAGTCCGACCGGTCCCGCTCGACGCCGGTCACGGGGCCGACGTCGAGCACGCCGCGCCGCGTCGTCGGGACCGGGACCTCCTGCTCGAAGGTCCCCTTCGCCGCGATCGCCGGGATGGCGACGTCGACCAGCCCCACCCCAACGGGGACCTCGACCGTGCTCGGGACCGACGGCAGCCGTCCCGGGTTCTCGGCGGTCACCACCACCGCGGCCGGGTCGCCGACGGCGACGCGGTGCTGCGGGAGGCGCATCCGGACGAGCAGGCGCGACCGCCCGATCAGGGCGACCGCGGCGACGACGATCAGCAGCGCACCGGCGAACCCCACGACGACGACCTCGCGGAGGCCGAGACGGTACCCCGCGACGAACGCGACGAGCGTGAGGACCGCCACCGTCCATCCCAGGCCGGTGACCACTGACGAGACCTCGTCCCAGGCACGTCCGACGAGCCTCCAGGCCGTTGCCCAGAGCCGGACGACGCCGACGACCGCGTCTGCGGCGACGCTGTCGCGGTTCCCGACCAGACGGGTCCGCACGTTCGTCAGGCCGGCGACCGTCCCGGTGCGCTCGGACGCGCCCGACCCGCGACGCGACCGCGTCGAGGAGGGGCGGCGCGAACGCGTCGAGGCGGGCCGGCGGTCGGTCACGACGCGACCCGGTCAGCAGGGGGTGGCGTCTCGACCAGGAGCTGCGACACGACCGCGGTCGGGCTGACGCCGTCGAACTCGGCCTCGGCGTCGAGCACGAGGCGGTGCGCGAGCACCGGGACCGCCAGCGCCTTCACGTCGTCGGGCGTGACGTAGTGGCGGCCGTTGAGCGCCGCGAACACACGGGACGCCCGCATCAGACCCATCGCGCCACGGACGCTGACCCCGAGTCGGACCTCGCTCGCGGAGCGCGTCGAGTCGACGAGCCGCGCGACGTAGTCGGCGATGACGGCGTCGACGTGCACCGATCGGGCGAGCGCGGCCATCTCGGTGATCGTCGCCGCCGGCACGACGCTCGCGAGCGGCACCGATGCCGACGGCGCAGACGACGTCTCGAGGATCTTCACCGTCGCGGCGTGGTCCGGGTAGCCGATCGATGCCTTCATGAGGAAGCGGTCGAGCTGCGCCTCCGGCAGACGGTAGGTGCCGGCCTGCTCGACGGGGTTCTGGGTGGCGATCACCATGAACGGCGCGGCGAGCCGGTGGTTGACGCCGTCGACGGTGACCGCGGACTCCTCCATCGCCTCGAGCAGCGCGGACTGGGTCTTCGGGCTCGCGCGGTTGATCTCGTCGGCGAGCACGATGTTCGAGAACACCGGGCCGCGGTGGAAGTCGAACTCCTGGGTGCGCTGGTCGTAGACGCTGATGCCCGTGATGTCGCCGGGCAGCAGGTCGGGCGTGAACTGGATGCGGTTCGTCGAGCCCTGCACACTCTGCGCCATCGCCCGCGCGAGGCTCGTCTTGCCCGGTGCCGGGGACGTCCTCGAGCAGGAGGTGTCCCTCGCTGAGCATCGCCGTGACCGCGAGCCGGATCACGAACGTCTTCCCGAGGAGCACCTGCTCGACGTTGGTCACGATGCGGCCGGCGACGTCGGCGAACCAGGTGGCCTGCTCCGGGGTCATGCTCATGCGGGGTCGTTCCTTCGGTGGTGAGTCGTTGGTCGTGGGCGCGCTACTCGGAAGCGTAGAGCGTGGTCGGCACGTGGCTCAGTTGCCGGACGGGGGTGTGGAATCCGCTGGCGGTGTCGTCGGGAACAGGTCCGTCGTCGTTCCGCGGTAGTCAGCTCCGTTCAAGCTCGCGATCGCGTACACGTCGACCGAGCCTGCCGTCACAGGCACTGTCGGTGGGGACTCTCCGGCGTTCCAGCGCGCGTAGCCAGGGAAAACGGGGCCGCTGCCATCTGGGTTCGCATGCCACCTCGCGGTGTACTGCAGATTCACACCGTTGGGCTGAGGCGGTTCGTTGATCAGCAGCGCGCTGTTCTGCTGAGCGGTCTTGATACTGACCGCGGTGTTCAGCGCTGCGACGACGCCACCGGAGGTCGAATCGGTACAGAACTGCTCTCCAGGGCCTCCACACGCGGCGATGGTGAATGAAGCCGCGCTGTTGTACACGCCGGCGGGAACCCCCGTCCATTGCGCACCCGGCGCGAGCGGCGTGCTCTGCCCGTCAATTGTGAATACGTAGTGGTCGACACCGTTCTGCGAGGGCATGGTCACCGTTCCGTCCCATTGGTCAGCAGAC
>NZ_BACW01000208.1:0-5226 GCF_000333315.1 Curtobacterium sp. B8 | reverse complement strand
ACGGGCTCGACGGGCTCGTCGTCGAGCTCCTCGTCGTCGGCCTTCGCCTTCTTGCCGCCCTNGGCGGTGTTCTTCTTCGGCGCGGCTTTCTTCGCCGGCGCCTTGGTGGCGCGCTTCTTCGGCGCAGCCGTCCCCTCGGCCTCGGCGGTCTCGGCCGTCGTGCCGTCGGGCTCGGTGTCCTTCGTGGGATCGATCGTCGTGCTCCGGGCAGCCATGCGATCACCTCTCTCGTCGTGCCACGTTCGTGGGGTCGTGGCCTCCCTCGCCGCCCAGGGCCGTCGCCGCAGTCCCCCGCGTCAGCCGGTCCTACCTATCCGGGCAGCACTAGGACCCATGTCAAGTCCCCCGGTTTCCACGCGCTCCGGCAGGAACGTCTGGTCACGAGGGCCCGATGGGTCCGTAGTCATTATTGCACGCCGCGCTTCCGCACACGTGCAACCAGTGCAACCCAGAGCGGGCCGACGCGTATTCCCTCCTGTTCGTGCAGCACGCGGCGGGTCCGGTGCCGCGCGTGCAGGAGCATCACGACGCCGAACCCGACCACCACGTACTGCACGATGAGGGCGAGTCGGAAGTTCGCCCAGGCGAACACGGTCTGGCCCGTGGCGCGCGACGCTGCGTCGAGCAGGATCCCGACGAGGAACATCATGACGAACGCCGCGAGGAAGCCACCGACGTTCACGAGACCGTTCGCCGAGCCCAGGGCCCCGACCGGGTTGAACGAGCGGGCGAAGTCGAACCCGATCAGCGAACCGGGGCCGCCGATGCCCATCGCGACAACCAGGAGGACGAGGAGCCAGGTCGGCGGCTGTCCGGGCCACGTCAGCACCGCGGTCCAGACCACCGCGAGGGCCGCGACGCACCCGAGCACCAGGTTCGACCGGCGGAGCGGGTACCGGGCGCAGAGCACGCCGAGCAACGGACCGGCGACGAAGCCGGTGACGACGATGACGGTCAGGAAGCCCGCGGCCTCGGTCGCGCTGTACCCGAGCCCGCGCAGCATCGGCACGCCCCAGAGGAGCGAGAACACCGTGCCCGAGGACTGCGTCACGTAGTGCGACCAGAACCCGAGCTGCGTCCCCGGGCGCCGGACGGCGTGCGTGAAGGTCCGGAGCGCGCCGCCCCAGGAGTGCGGCAGCGGGATCGCCCCCGTCCGGACCGGCACCGGGCCGTTCCGCACCACGACGAACGCGAGCACGAACCCCACCGCCCCGGCTGCGGCGGCGACCCCGTACGCAGTGGTCCACCCGGTGGTGTGCAGCAGCAGCGCGAACGGGAAGGCCGACAGCACCTGGCCGACCTGTCCGAGGTTGCCGGTCCACTGCGAGATCTGCGGCAGGATCCGGCCGCTGAACCACATCGGGAGCAGCCGGATCACCGAGATGAACGTCATCGCGTCGCCCGCCCCCACGAGCACGCGCCCGGCGATCGCCGGTCCGATCGTGGGCGACACCGCGACGACGGCCTGGCCGACGACGAGCAGGGCGGCGCCGAGGAGCACGAGCCGGCGCGGACCGAAGCGGTCGAGCGCGATGCCGACCGGGATCTGCAGCGCCGCGTACACCGCGATCTGGACGACAGCGAGGGTCGAGAGGACCGCCGCGGACACCGCGAAGCGCTCCTGCGCGTCGACGCCGGACACCCCGAGGGAGGACCGCTGCACCACCGCGAGCACGTACGCGAGCACCGCGACGCCCCAGACGAGGAAGGCGCGGCGGGAGTTCACCCGGCCAGGCTACCGGCGCGCCAGCACCGGGCCGGACGCGCGACGCGACCTGTGGAGAACCGCACCCGCGAGGCGGGCGCGCACCGTGCCTCCAGGCAGCAACCGGACGGGAGGCCCGTCCGACGTCCGCGACGCGACCCGCGTCCGACGCCGCCCGGGATCAGTCCGCGGTGCCGTCGCCCTGCGCGCGACGGTCCGCCAGGAAGCGCTCGAGCTCGGCCGCGATCGCGTCCGCCGAGGGGACCTCGCCGTCGACACCGGTGAGCGGCGAGCCGATCGGGTTGCCGGCCATGTACTCGTCGTGCCGTTCCTCGAGGACACCGACGAGCCGCTGCAGCTCGCCGTTGCCCGCGACCTGCTCGTCGACCCGCGACAGGAACTCGCGCCCCTCCTCGCGGAGCGCGTCCGAGGGGAAGATCAGCCCGGTCGCCGCCGAGACGCCCGCGAGGGCCGCGACCGCGGCGTCCGGGAACTCGGTGTCCGACAGGTAGTGCGGGACGAGGAGGACGAGTCCGGTGACCCCGTGTCCGGACTGCGCGAGCCGGTGCTCGACCAGGTGCAGCACGTTCGCGGGAGCCTGGGTCTCCGGCTTCCAGACGCTCATCTGCTCGACGAGGTCGGCGCGCGTGCCCGACACCGTCATCCGGATCGGTCGGGTGTGCGGGACGGGCATCGGGATCGACTGCACCCACGTCGTGTCGGCGACCTGCAGTTGCTCGACGAGGCCGGCCACAGCCGCGACGAACGCGTTCCAGCGGAAGTCCGGCTCGTACCCCGAGAGGAAGAGGAAGGGCTGACCGAGCTCGTCGCGCACGAGGGACAGCGTCAGCCGCGGCACGGCGACCGACTCGATGTGGTCGTGCTCGAAGGTGATCACCGGTCGCCGCGCCCGCCAGTCGAGCAACACGTCCGGGTCGAACTCGACGACCTTCGTGACGTCGAGCACGCCCTCGATCGACGACGTGACCTGGGCGACCGCGGACCCCGCGTCGGCGAAGCCGGTGAGCGCCGCGACGAGGTGGAGGCCCGCCGGCACCTCGGGGGCACCGTCGACGAACGAGTAGAGGTCCTCGGGGTGGTTCACCGTCCCCATGCTAGGCGGGCACGGGCGACGCCCCGGGCGGCAGGGCCACGCCGACAGCGAACAGGCCGCGGATAGGGTTGGGGCATGGTCCGACCGATCCTCTCCACCGTTTCGTCCGCCCCGACAGACACGGAGGCCGACGTCCTCGTCGTCGGCGTCCGACCGGGGGTGGACGGCGGGCCCGCGACCCTCGTCGACGCCGACCTGCTCGGCGACCTCGACCTCGCCGCGATCGGCGTGACGGGCGCCAAGGACCAGCTCGTGCGCCTCCCGGGCACGGGCGTCGCCGCCGCGTCGGTCGCGCTCATCGGCCTCGGCTCGGGCACCGACGCCGCCGCGGTGCGCAGCGCCGCCGGCAGCGCCGTGCGCCAGCTGCCCCTCGCGACGTCGATCGCGCTCGCCCTGCCGACCGCGACCGCCGAGCTGGTCGAGGCGGCCCTCGAGGGTGCGGCGCTCGGGTCCTACGTCTTCACCGCCCACAAGGGCACCGGCACGACCGGGCCCGTCCGCGGCGACCAGCGGATCGCAGTCGTCGCGCCCGCCGGCGTCGAGGTCGACCCGACCCGCGCGTCGGTGGTCGCCGAGGCGGCCGCGACCGTCCGGGACCTCGTCAACACCGCCGCCGGCGACCTCGGCCCCGCGGACGTGGCGGACGTGGCGGTCGCGCAGGCGGATGGTCTCCCCCTCACCGTCGAGGTGCTCGACGAGCACGAGCTCGAGGCGCAGGGCTTCGGCGGGATCGCCGGGGTCGGTCGCGGGTCGGTCCGCCCCCCGCGGCTCGTGGTCGTCCGGTACGCGCCCGAGTCCGCGACCAAGCACCTCGCCCTCGTCGGCAAGGGCATCACGTTCGACTCGGGCGGCCTCTCGCTGAAGCCCGCCGCGTCGATGCTCGGCATGAAGACGGACATGACGGGCGCGGCCACGGTGCTCGCCGCGACCGTCGCCGCCGCGAAGCTCGGACTCGACACGAAGGTCAGCGCCTGGCTCTGCCTCGCCGAGAACATGCCGTCCGGTTCGGCCACGCGGCCCGGCGACGTCCTGACGCTCAAGAACGGCAAGACCGTCGAGGTCACCAACACCGACGCCGAGGGCCGGCTGGTCCTCGGCGACGGCATGGCGGCCGCGTCGCTCGAGCACCCGGACGCCATCGTCGACGTCGCGACGCTCACGGGCGCGCAGGTCGTCGCGCTCGGTGACCGCACCACGGGCCTGATGGGCAGCGACGACCTCGTCGCGCAGGTGCGGGCGATCGCGGACGCCGTGGCCGAGCCGATCTGGCCGATGCCGCTGCCCGAGGAACTCGACGCGCGGCTCGCCAGCGACGTCGCCGACATGGTCAACGCGACCGTCGGCAACCCGGCCGGCGGCATGCTCCTCGCGGGCAAGTTCCTCGAGCGCTTCGTCGGCGAGGGCATCCCGTGGGCACACCTCGACATCGCCGGCCCCTCGGAGCACAAGGGCGGCGGCTACGGATGGCTCGGCAAGGGCGCCACGGGCGTCATGGTCCGGACACTCATCGCGCTCGCAGAAGAGCTCCAGTCCAGGTAGTAGGTTTGAGTCCGGCGGGGCGGCCGCGTGCGCGCGCACCCCGCCGGACCCACACGGGACGGGACCGGAACCACACGGTCCGACCGTGGGACGCCGCTCGCCGCGGTGTCCACGGGGCCTGACCGGTCCCGAACACGCACGAGGGAGTTGCACCAGGTGACGGAACAGACTTACGACGTCGTGGTCCTCGGTGGCGGCAGCGGTGGCTACGCCGCAGCGCTCCGGGCCGCCGAGCTCGGGATGAACGTCGCGCTCATCGAGGGAGACAAGCTCGGGGGGACGTGTCTGCACCGCGGGTGCATCCCGACGAAGGCGCTCCTGCACGCGGCCGAGATCGCCGACGGCACGCGCGACGCCGAGAAGTACGGCGTGATCGCCGAGTTCGCCGGCGTCGAGGTCCCGAAGGTCATCGAGTACCAGCAGGGCGTCATCTCCTCGAAGTACAAGGGTCTCCAGGGCCTCATCAAGGCGCGGAAGATCACCGTCGTCGAGGGCTGGGGTCGTCTGACCTCGCCGAACACCGTGCAGGTCGGCGACCAGACCGTGACCGGCAAGAACGTCGTGCTCGCGACCGGTTCCTACTCGCGGTCCCTCCCCGGGCTCGAGATCGGCGGCCGGGTCATCACCTCCGAGACCGCCCTCAAGATGGACTACGTCCCGAACAAGGTCGTCATCCTCGGTGGCGGCGTCATCGGCGTCGAGTTCGCCAGCGTCTGGAAGTCCTTCGGTGCCGAGGTGACGATCGTGGAGGCGCTGCCCCACCTCATCCCCGCCGAGGACGAGTCGATGTCGAAGCAGCTCGAGCGCGCCTTCCGCAAGCGCGGCATCGAGTTCTCCCTCGGCGTCGCTTCCAGGGCGTCGAGCAGCA
>NZ_BACW01000209.1:0-1672 GCF_000333315.1 Curtobacterium sp. B8 | reverse complement strand
ATCTCGTAGTTGACGATGAAGTTCTTCGTGCCACTGGTGGTGGCGCCGAGCTGCTCCATGCGGCGGATCGCGGCCTCGACGTCGGGCTCGACGGCGCCGATGCGGACGCCGGCGTGCTCGAGGGCGATGGCGATCTGCCAGGCCTTGTCACCGGAGACGACGTCCACGTGGTCGAGCTTCGAGAAGTCGATGTCGTAGATCCAGGAGATGTCCGGCGTGCCCTCGTCGATCGCCATGAGGACCTGCTCGGGGTGGTCCGGCAGGGCGTCGAGGTTGAGCTGGAGGCTCGCGGCGTTCTTGAACATCGTGAACTCGGCGGACTCGCCCGCGATGGGCAGTCGCTCCCCGCGCCCGTAGGCGGGCTTCATCGTGCCGAAGGCCTTCGTGACCGCGTCCGCGCGGAACTGGTCGCCGAGCGCCGCGCTGGCCGTTGCCGTGGCGGCAGCCGCGTCCACCGCGTAGTGCAGCCCACGCGCCGGCAGTCGGACCGGGATGTCGGCTCCGGCGAAGCGGATGGTCGCACCGTCGCCGGTGTTCACGACGACCTCGGCGTCGGCGACGTTCGGCTCGGCGTCCTGCCGGTCGAAGTCGTCCGCGTTCTGCAGGCCGTTCGGCGCCGCGGCGACGACCTCGGCACTCGCCCCGAACCGGAGCACCTGCTGGTCGGCCGTACCGACGTAGGCGTCGAGGAACTGGTCGTCGCGGTTCGTGATGACGTTCCGGGCCGAGAGCGCCGCGGTGTCGAGCATCATCGTCGCGACGCGCTCGGTCTCGAAGAACCGGTAGAGCTGGTCGACCTGCACGTTGAGCATCGTCACCGTCGACGGCGACAGGATGCCCGCGAGCTCGACCGCGAACGCCTCGTCGACCTCGAGGATGCCGATGTCGGCCTTGAGCTTGCCGGTCAGCGACACCTCGGACAGGAGTGCCGACGCGATGCCCTGCGGGAGGTTCGCTCCCGAGGGGTTGGTGAAGACCCGCAGGCCGTGCGCCCGGACGATGTCCGAGATCATGTGGGTCGTCGTCGACTTGCCGTTCGAGCCGAGCACGAAGACGACGCCGTTCGGGAACTGCTTCGTCACGTGCTGCAGGAAGTCCGGCACGAGCTTCAGGACGATGTACCCGGGGTAGGCGGACCCCCCGCCCCGCGCACGGGCGAGGGCGCGGAGGATCCGCCCGACGAGGATCGGGACCAGGAAACGCATCGGCCTACTCGAGGTAGTCGCGCAGCGACTGCGACCGCGACGGGTGGCGGAGCTTCGCCATCGTCTTGGACTCGATCTGGCGGATGCGCTCACGCGTCACGCCGAACGTGTCACCGATCTGGTCGAGGGTCTTCGGTTGGCCGTCACCGAGGCCGAAGCGCATGCGGATCACGCCCGCCTCGCGCTCGGACAGGGAGTCGAGGAGGCTCTCGAGCTGCTTCTGCAGCATCGTGAAGCCCACCGCGTCGGCCGGGACGACCGCCTCGGTGTCCTCGATGAGGTCACCGAACTCCGAGTCGCCGTCCTCGCCCAGCGGCGTGTGGAGCGAGATCGGCTCGCGGCCGTACTTCTGCACCTCGACGACCTTCTCGGGGGTCATGTCGAGCTCACGGGCGAGCTCTTCCGGAGTGGGCTCGCGACCGAGGTCCTGCAGCATCTGGCGCTGCACACGCGGCAGCTTGTTGATG
>NZ_BACW01000210.1:0-2055 GCF_000333315.1 Curtobacterium sp. B8 | reverse complement strand
CCGGCAGCGCGCGTGCGGCTCTGCGTTCGGTTGGTCGCACGACATGCCGCTCACGTCCGCGCCCGGCGACATCCATCGCGACCAACGCGCACCGGGCACGGCACGTCGTGCGACCAACGCGNCGCCGGACACGGCACGTCGTGCGACCGACGCGACAGCGCCGCTCCGCCGACCGCAGGCCGCCGTCATCGAGACTTCGCGCTCCTCATGACGCTCGAGATGGGCAAGCCCCTCGCCGAGGCGAACGGCGAGGTCACCTACGGCGGCGAGTTCCTCCGCTGGTTCTCCGAGGAGGCCGTCCGGATCGGCGGCTCCTACGGCACCAACCCCGAGGGATCCGGTCGGGCGATCGTGACGCACAAGCCCGTCGGGCCGACCTTCCTCATCACGCCGTGGAACTTCCCGCTCGCGATGGCCACGCGCAAGATCGCCCCGGCGCTCGCCGCCGGGTGCACCGCGGTCGTGAAGCCGGCCGAGCTCACCCCGCTCACGACCCTGCTGTTCGCGGACCTCCTGCTCGAGGCCGGGGTGCCCGCCGGGGTCGTGAACGTCGTCCCGACGAGCCACGCGGGAGCGCTCTCCGAACCGATCATCAGCGACCCCCGACTCCGGAAGCTGTCGTTCACGGGGTCGACCCCGGTGGGCCGGACGCTCCTCGCGCAGGCCGCGCAGAACGTCCTCCGGACCAGCATGGAGCTCGGCGGCAACGCCCCGTTCGTCGTGTTCGAGGACGCCGACCTCGACCTCGCGGTCGAGGGCGCCCTCGCGGCGAAGTTCCGCAACACCGGACAGGCCTGCACCGCGGCGAACCGGTTCATCGTGCAGGAGTCGGTTGCCGAGGAGTTCGCCCGGCGGCTCACCGAGCGCGTCGAGGCGATGACCGTCGGCCGCGGGACCGAGGACGGCGTGACGATCGGCCCGCTCATCGACCAGCGGGCGGTCGACAAGGCGCACCGGCTCGTCACCGACGCGCTCGACCGGGGTGCCACTCTCCGCACCGGCGGGCAGCCCGTCGACGGCCCCGGGACGTTCTACGCGCCCACGGTGATCACCGACGTGCAGCCCGGCAGCGACCTGCTCCGCGACGAGATCTTCGGACCGGTCCTCGCGATCCGCACGTTCGCGACCGAGGACGAGGCCGTCGCCGCCGCGAACGACACCGAGTACGGCCTCGTCGGGTACGCGTTCACCGAGGACCCCGCCCGCGGCCAGCGCCTCATGGAACGGCTCGAGACCGGCATGCTCGGACTGAACACCGGCATCGTGTCGAACGCGTCCGCGCCGTTCGGCGGCGTCAAGCAGTCCGGCCTCGGGCGCGAGGGCGGCGGCGAGGGCCTGCACGAGTACCTCGAGACCATGTACACGCTGACGCCCGACCCCTTCGGGCGCACGAAGGGAGCGCAGCGATGACCATCGAGAAGGACGTCGTCGTCATCGGGGCCGGCGTGACCGGACTGATCGCGGCGAACCGCCTGGTCGCCGAGGGCCACACCGTCGCCGTGCTCGAGGCCCGTGACCGGGTCGGCGGGCGCACCTGGACGAACGACATCGAGGGCGTCACGCTCGAGATCGGCGGCCAGTGGGTCTCCCCGGACCAGACCGCGCTGCTCGAGACCCTCGTCGAGCTCGGCCTCGAGACCTACGACCGGTACCGGGAGGGCTCGAGCGTCTACATCGACCAGCACGGCTCGCGCACGGAGTACACGGGCGACATCTTCCCGCTGCCCGAGGCGACCGCGACCGAGATCGAGCGGCTCGTCGCCGTCGTGGACGAGTACGTCGCGAAACCCGGGCGACGTCATCGCCGCCCTCGTCGAGGCGGTCGTGCGCCCACGCTGATCGCGGGTCGGGGTCGGCGTCGGGGCCGGCGTGCGCGTCGTCGTCGGACTCGCCGGCCCCGCACCGTGCGAGGCCAGCTCCGCGCCCGCCGCTCGGTGCGAGGGCGCACGCATGGTGGCGAGGGCGCAAACCTCGCACCATGGGGACAACCTCGCACGCTGGCAGGTCGCCGCGGCTGTCGGGCGCGCCGGCCTCGCACCGTGCGAGACCAACCCC
>NZ_BACW01000211.1:0-3288 GCF_000333315.1 Curtobacterium sp. B8 | reverse complement strand
CGCCGAGGGCCTGGGCGGTGCGGTCGTACTCGCAGTTCTGCTCCAGCCAGGTGCGGACCGTCCGGGTGAGCTCGGTGCCGGCGGCCCGGTCGTGGTCGAGCAGCGGGGCGAGGAACGCACGGGCGACTGCCCCCGCGTCGACGTCGACGTGCGCGAGGTGGGCGAGCACCCCCTCACGGGCGAGGTCGCCGAACTCGGTGGTGCCGGGACGGCCCTCACGTCGACGGTCGAGCGCCTGCACCGCCTCGGTCCGCGCCCGGCCGAAGTACCGGTACGTCGCGCCGTCCGAGAGCCCGGCGTGCAGGTCGAAGCGGGCGACGAGTTCGTCGACGACCCCGGTGTCCTCGGCGCCGACGCAGAGGAAGAGGGCGTCGTCCACGGCGAAGAAGAGCCGCCCGGGACGGTCCTGGACCCACAGTTCGAGCAGGTCCACGACGGTGTCGAGGTCGTGGTCGGGCACCTCGACCGCGGCGATCCGGACGGGCTCCTCGGGCAGCGGCCCCCACACCTCGCGCGAGGTCGAGTCGACGACGGCCGGGTCGCCGACCGAGAGCATCGTCAGGAGTCCGGTGCGGAGGAGTCCGCGGGCCCGGGCGAGCTCGCGGTTCTGCTGCAGTGCGAGTCCGGCGAGTGCGATGACGGCCGTGACGACCTCGCGGCCGGCCCGGTCGAGCGCGCCGCCGTTCGCGATCGCGAGGACGCCGCTGAGGTGTCCACCGCTGCCGAGGGTCTGCAGGGTGTACCCGGTGCGGTGCTCCGTCGTGACCGGCAGGCTGGCCCGCTGTCCTGCGCGCAGGAGCCGCAACGCCTCGGACCGGAGCACGTCGAGGTCGGCCTCGGGGACCGCGCCGTCGGGGTGCCCGCGGTCGAGCCGGCCGGAGAGGTCGAACAGCCCGACCCAGCCGTCGAGTTGCCGCGAGAGCTCGGCGATCGTCGCGCCCAGCCCGTCCGGACGCATCGCCGCGAGCGAGATCGCCCGCTGGGCCGAGAGCGCCCAGGCGTTCCGGGCGTTCGCCTCGCGGGACACGGCGTCCGCGTTCGCCTGCGCGACCGCGATGAACGACGTCTCGTAGGGCACCTCGAAGAGCGGCAGCCCGTGGACGTCGCACGCGTCGACGAGGGACGCCGGGGTGCCGGCACGGACGACCTCGGTCCCGAAGCCGAGTGCCACCACCCCGCGACGCTGGAGTCGTGCGACGTAGGCCTCGGCGACGGTCGCGCTCACCTCGTCCTCGTCGAACTGGGTGCCGGTCGTGAGCAGTCCCTGGCCGTCGGCGAGGAACGGCGTCGGGTCCTCGAGGTCGGAGCTGTGCAGCCAGGACAGCGGGGCGTCGAGCGCGTCGGCGTCGTCCCGGGTCAGCAGCCGGAGGTGTAGGTCGGCGCGGTGGAGCAGGGAGCGCAGCGTCGCGGGCATGCACGGACTCTATCCGCTGTGGCGATCCGGAGCAGGGCTGCTGTACGTGAGGGACAGTGGGGGTCGGGGTGGTCGGCTCCTACGATCGCCGCATGACCTCCACCGTCGCCCCCTCGACCAGCGCCGCCACGGGTGGCCCCTCGCTGCCGCAGGAGCGGCGGCTCGTCACGGAGGTGCCGGGTCCGCGCTCCCGCGCGCTGCTGGAACGGAAGGCCGCCGCGGTCGCCGCCGGCGTCGGCATCGCCGTGCCGGTCGCGGTCGTCGCGGCCGGGGGCGGGGTCGTCGTCGACGCGGACGGCAACTCGCTCGTCGACCTCGGCTCCGGTATCGCCGTCACGAGCGTCGGCAACGCGCACCCCCGCGTGGTCGAGGCCGTGCAGCAGCAGGTCGCCGCCTTCACGCACACGTGCTTCACGATCGCCGCGTACGACGGGTACGTCGAGGTCGCCGAGGCCCTCAACCGCCTCACGCCGGGCGACCACGCGAAGAAGACCGCCCTGTTCAACTCCGGCGCCGAAGCCGTCGAGAACGCGGTCAAGATCGCCCGGAAGCACACCGGCAAGCAGGCCGTGGTCGTGTTCGACCACGCGTACCACGGCCGCACCAACCTCACGATGGCGCTCACGGCGAAGAACCAGCCGTACAAGAACGGCTTCGGGCCGTTCGCCCCCGAGGTCTACCGCGTGCCGATGTCGTACCCGTACCGCGACGGCGGGCTGTCCGGCGCCGAGGCCGCCAAGCGTGCGATCACCCAGATCGAGAAGCAGGTCGGCGCCGAGAACACCGCCGCCGTGCTCATCGAGCCGATCCAGGGCGAGGGCGGGTTCGTCGTCCCGGCGCCCGGGTTCCTGGCCGCGCTCTCGGCGTGGGCCACCGCGAACGACGTCGTCTTCATCGCCGACGAGGTCCAGACCGGCTTCGCCCGCACCGGCGCGATGTTCGCGAGCGAGCACGAGGGCATCGTCCCCGACCTCGTCACCACTGCGAAGGGCATGGCCGGCGGGATGCCGCTGTCCGCCGTGACCGGTCGCGCCGAGATCATGGACTCCGCGCACGTCGGCGGCCTCGGCGGCACGTACGGCGGCAACCCCGTCGCCTGTGCCGCAGCGCTCGCCGCCATCGACGCGTTCGAGCACGACGGCCTCGTCGAGCGGGCGGCCGCGATCGGCGACCTGCTGCTCGGACGCCTCCGCGCCGCGCAGGCCGAGGACCCGCGCATCGGCGACGTCCGCGGTCGCGGCGCCATGGTCGCGGTCGAGCTCGTCGACCCCGCGACCGGCGAACCCGATGCCGCACTCACCGGGCGTGTGGTCAAGTACGCGTACGAGCACGGCGTCATCGCCCTCACCGCGGGGACGTACGGCAACGTCCTCCGCTTCCTCCCCCCGCTCGCGATCGACGACGCCCTCCTCGGCGAAGGCCTGGACGTCGTCCTGGAAGGACTCGCCGCAGCATGACCGACACCCAGACCGACCACAGCGCGACCGACACGCAGCAGGCCACCCGCACCGCCGCCGAACGCGCGCTCCTCGCGAAGGTCCCCACGGGCCTCCTGGTCGACGGCACCTGGCAGCCGGCGGCCGACGGCGCGACGTTCCCCGTCGTCGACCCGTCGACCGGCGAGACGCTCCTCGAGATCGCCGACGCGACCCCCGAGGACGGTGTCCGAGCCCTCGACGCCGCCGCAGCAGCCCAGCAGGCGTGGGCGACCACCCCGCCGCGGCAGCGTGCCGAGGTGCTGCGGAAGGCATTCGACCTGCTCCAGGAGCGCCGGGCGGACTTCGCGCTCCTCATGACGCTCGAGATGGGCAAGCCCCTCGCCGAGGCGAACGGCGAGGTCACCTACGGCGGCGAGTTCCTCCGCTGGTTCTCCG
>NZ_BACW01000212.1:0-6609 GCF_000333315.1 Curtobacterium sp. B8 | reverse complement strand
CTCCGCGCTCCTCCCGCACGCCGGCACGGCGTCCCGGACCTGGCGCGACGTCGTCGAGCTCGGCGCACTCGTCGAGCGCCTCGGTGAACTGCGCGGCTCCCGCGTCGCCGCGGACGTCGCGCTCGTCTTCAGCTGGGAGAACCAGTGGGCGGCCGACCTGGAGGCGCACCCCACCACCGCGCTCCGCTACCTCGAGCAGGTCCACGCGTTCCACGGCGCGCTGTGGGACCTCGGCGTCACGGTCGACGTCGTGGCGCCCGGCGCGCCGCTCGACGGCTACGCCGTGGTGCTCGTCCCCGAGCTGTACCTCGTGCGTGACGAGCACGCCGCCGTCGTCGCGGACCACGTCGCCGCCGGTGGCCGGGCGGTCGTCACGTGCTTCAGCGGCATCGTCGACGAGCGCGACCGGGTGCGGACCGGCGGCTACCCCGGCGCCTTCCGCGACCTCCTCGGCGTCCGGGTCGACGAGTTCCTCCCGCTCGCCGCCGGTGGCGAGATCGCCCTGTCCGACGGGTCCGCGGGCACCGTCTGGAGCGAGCCCGTGGCCCTGCACGGTGCCACCAGCGTGCTCGACTACGCCGCCGGCCAGCTCGCGGGTCAGCCGGCCGTCACGCGGAACGACCACGGCGCCGGCGCCGCCTGGTACGTCTCCACGGTCCTCGCTGCCGACACCCTCCGCACCCTGCTCGGCGACGTCCTGGCCGAGGCCGGGGTCACGCCGGACGCTGCCGCACGGCCCGGGCTCGAGGTCGTCCGCCGCCGCGACGACCAGCACGAGTGGGTGTTCCTGCTCAACCACACGGACCAGCCCGTCCAGCACCACGAGGCGGGCCACGAGCTCGTCGCCGACCACGCCGTCGCCGGCACCACCACCATCGCCCCCGGTGGCACCCAGATCATCCGCACGGACAGGAAGCGTTCATGACCACCACAGCCCAGCGACCCCGGGTCGCACGACGTCGGCCCGGCGGGGGCTTCCGGTACCGCCGCGCGATCGCGGTCTTCATCGTGCCGTTCGCCGTGCTCTTCACCGCGTTCTACCTCGTGCC
The DNA here is from genome assembly GCF_000333315.1 of Curtobacterium sp. B8. Taxonomy (NCBI): domain Bacteria; kingdom Bacillati; phylum Actinomycetota; class Actinomycetes; order Micrococcales; family Microbacteriaceae; genus Curtobacterium; species Curtobacterium sp. B8. Next base: position 5,560 of record NZ_BACW01000212.1, on the reverse strand, counting down.
GATCCTCTACGCGGTGTGGGAGTCGCTGCAGAAGATCGAGCGTCAGGGCACGTTCGGCGCACCCACGCAGGTGTTCGGCGGGCTCAGCCAGTACGTGCTCGTGTTCCAGAACAGCGAGTTCTGGGGCTCCGTGCTCCGCGTGCTGCTGTTCGGCATCGTCCAGGTGCCGGTGATGCTGCTCCTCGCCCTGGTGTTCGCCCTGCTGCTCGACTCCCCGCTCCTGCGCGGCAAGCGCTTCTTCCGCCTGGCGTTCTTCGCGCCCTACGCCGTGCCCGGCGTCATCGCCGCGATCATGTGGGGCTACCTCTACGCGCCGAACCTCTCGCCGTTCTCGGCGGTCACGAGCCGGTTCGACCTGCTCGGTGGCGGCACGGTGCTGTGGGCCGTCGCGAACGTGGTCACGTGGGTCTACGTCGGCTACAACATGCTGATCATCTACTCGTCGCTCCTCGCGATCCCGACCGAGATCTACGAGGCGGCGAAGCTCGACGGCGCCTCGCAGCTGCGCATCGCCCTGTCGGTCAAGATCCCGATGGTGATCCCGGCGATCGTCCTGACCGCCGTGTTCTCGATCATCGGCACCCTGCAGCTCCTCACCGAGCCGACGGTCTTCCGCCAGTTCACGTCGACCATCTCGTCGACCTTCACGCCGAACATGCTCGTCTACTCGACGTCGTCGGTCCCGAACTTCAACCTCGCCGCGGCGTTCTCGGTCGTCCTCGCCGTCGCCACGTTCGTCCTGTCGATCGGGTTCCTCCGACTGACCCAGCGGAAGGAAGCCCAGTGACCGTCAACGCCCCCAGCCGACGCGACCTCGCGGGGGAGGCGGGCCGACCGCTCGAGCCGAACCGCGCCTCCCGGCCGCACCAGCGCGGAGCGCGGGGACCGCGCGAGAGCGTCATCTCCCGCTCCGCAGCCATGCTCGTCATGGGTGTCTTCACCGTCTACTTCCTGCTGCCGATCTTCTGGCTGCTGGTGTCGTCGACGAAGACCGCGACGAACTTCAACACGACGTTCGCCCTGTGGTTCAGCGCGTCCTCGCTGCAGGACGTCGTGACGAACCTCGGCCAGCTGTTCACCTACCAGGGCGGCATCTACCTGCGGTGGATGGCGAACAGCATCGCGTACGCGGCCGTCGCCGGCCTGATCGGCACCGTGCTGTCCGCGATGTGCGGGTACGCCCTCGCCAAGTACCGGTTCCGTGGTCGCGAGGCCCTCTTCAACCTGTTCCTCGGCGGTGTCCTCGTGCCCGCCACCGCGCTGGCCCTGCCCCTGTTCCTCATCTTCAGCCAGGTGGACCTGACCGACACGTTCTGGTCGGTGTTCCTGCCGAGCATCGTCAGCCCGTTCGGCGTGTACCTGTCCCGCCTGTTCGCGGCGTCGAGCGTGCCGGACGAGATCATCGAGGCCGCGCGCATCGACGGCTCGGGCGAGGTCCGCACGTTCTTCACCGTGGCCGTGCGGCTCATGTCGCCCGCGCTCGTGACCATCTTCCTGTTCCAGTTCGTCGCCATCTGGAACAACTTCTTCCTGCCGCTCGTGATGCTCCGCGACTCGTCCCTGTTCCCGGTCACGCTCGGCCTCTACACGTGGAACTCGAACGTGAGCCAGTACCCGGACCTCCGGACCCTCGTGCTCATCGGGTCGTTCCTCTCGATCATCCCGCTGCTCATCGCGTTCCTCTCCCTCCAGCGCTTCTGGCGGTCCGGCCTCGGTGCCGGCGGCCTGAAGTAGCCACCGACCCTCCTGACGCACCACCTCTCACTCCCGAACGGAAACAGCATGAAGACAACGAAGTTCCTCAGCGTCGCCGCCGTGGCGGTCGCCGCGACCGTGGCCCTCGCCGGCTGCAGCGCCGGCGGCAGCGGCTCCGGGGGCGGTTCCGACACCGCGGCTGCGAGCTGCAAGCCGTCGAGCGGCAAGGTCACGCTCGACTTCACCACCTGGGTCCCGAACATGGACAAGGTCGTGGCGATCTGGAACAAGGAGAACCCGGACATCCAGGTCAAGGTCTCCATCGTCGCCAGCGGCAACAGCGGCACCTACCAGAACTTCTTCAACCAGCTCAAGGCGAAGCAGGCCCCGGACATCGGGCAGGTCGAGTACGACTCGCTGCCGGCGTTCCGCGTGCAGGACGGCCTCGAGGACATCGGCGCGTGCGCCGGCGTCGCGGACGCGAAGAAGGACTTCTCCGAGGGTCTCTGGAACCAGGTGACGTTCGGCGACTCGAAGTCGGTCTACGCGATCCCGCAGGACTCCGGCCCGATGGCGCTCTACTACCGCAAGGACCTCTTCGAGAAGGCCGGTCTGTCCGTGCCGAAGACCTGGGACGAGTACGCCCAGGACGCCGTGAAGATCAAGGCACTCGGTGGCAACATCACCAACTTCGCCAAGGGCGACGTCAACCAGTTCGCCGGGCTCGTCTCGCAGGCCGGCGGGCAGTGGTTCTCGAACTCCGGCTCCGACTGGACCGTCAACCTGACCGACGGCGCGTCGAAGAAGGTCGCGAACTACTGGCAGGACCTCATCGACAAGAAGCTCGTCAACACGCTGCCGAGCTTCTCCGACCAGTGGAACAGCGCCTACGACAAGGGGCAGGACTGGACCTGGGTCTCCGCCGTCTGGGGTGCGAACACCATCTCGAGCGGTGCGCCGTCGACCTCCGGCAAGTGGGCCGTCGCGCCGATGCCGCAGTGGACCTCGGGTGAGACGAAGTCCGCCGCCTGGGGTGGTTCGTCCAACGTCGTCTTCAGCGGGAGCAAGCACCCGGCCGAGGCGTCGAAGTTCCTGGTGTGGCTGAACACGTCGAAGGAGGCGCTCGCCGCCCTGAACAAGCAGGCCAACCTCTACCCGGCGTCCACCACCGGCGCCGACCTCCCGGCACTGACCGAGGGCCTGCCGTTCTACGGCGACCAGAAGATCTACGAGGAGTTCGCCACCGCCGCGGAGAACATCCAGCCGTTCACCTGGGGCCCGACGATGACCCAGACGTACTCGGACATCTCGGACGGGTTCGGCCAGGCGGCGTCCGGACAGGGCACGCTCCTCGAGGCGCTCGAGTCGGGGCAGTCCAAGACGGTCGCGGCGCTGAAGGCGCAGTCGATCCCGGTCAAGGGCTGACGCCCTGACGCGCTGACGGACGGGAGGCACGGTGCGGGCTCGCACCGTGCCTCCTGTCCGTTCTGTGGTCCCGTCACGCGCTGCGGCGCGCGGTGCGGCTGCGGTGCCGCTTCTGACTCGGTGCGAGGTTGTGCGCACTGTGCGAGGGGAATGCCCTGCCACCGTGTGCGGGACCTCGCACCGAGCGCGCGGCGTGCACGACGCCGTGCCCACTGCGGTGGCGTCAGCCGATCCGATCGAGGTCCGGCTGCCACCCCCGGCGCGTGATCTGCGCCGACCAGAGCGCCCGGCCCGACCGGTCGGACGTCTCGGCGTCGAGCTCGATGCCGTCCACCCTCCGGTCGACGGTGATCGGGAGTCGCGCCGTCGCCCCGCACGGGACGTCCCGCTCCGCGAGGGCCTCCCCGGGGTGCAGGTCGTCGCCCTCACCGTCCTTCGTCGAAGTGAAGGCACGGACGCTGATCCGCACGGTCGCAGTGGATCGACAGACGGCGAGCACATCGTACGATCCCGGCGACACCGAGGACAGCGCGGCTCCGGCGAAAGCGCGTCCGTCGTCGCCGACCGTGAGCCGGCCACCGGCACCGCCCTGGCCGTGCGCATCGCTCAGGGCGGACGACATGCGGTCGAGCCACGCCTGGCCGTAATGGTCCGGCGCCGGATCGTGCTGCGAGCAGCCCGTGAGCAGGAGTGCGGTGGCTACGACGGTCCCCACGAGAGCGATGCGGGCGGGGACGCTTGTCAGCACGTCCCGAGCATGCCCGTCGTCGAACCCGTGCCGCAACGCCCCGTCCGGGGTCGTCGCCGCTTCCGCGACCTCAGCCCAGCGGGTCGTCCTCGTGGACCTCGAAGGCCTCCAGCCGGGGGTCGTCGAGGATCGCCTCGACGAGAGCTCGTGATCCGGCGACCATCGTCGAGTCGAGGTCGATCTCCGTCGCCATCGCCCACGCACGGTCTCCGGGCCACAGCAGCTGTGGCGTGTGCCGCAGCGGGTGGCCGTCACCGACCGTCGCCCGATCGGTCCAGGTCGGGTCGGCGAGCTCCGAGGCGTTCGTCGCGAAGCAGATGAGGTCTCGCCCTGGCCACTGCAGGCGCGGCCCGGCGAGCGCGGTCACGAGGGCGTCCTGCTCGGCGCGGCGCCGGTCGGCGTCCGCCTGCATCGCGACACGCTCGGCGTGCGTCGGCCCCGGTTCGTCGTCGGACCGCTGCCAGCCGACGACCAGCATCCCACTGCCGTCGAGGTCACCCCACCCGTCCCAGATCCCGGCGACGAGGTCGTCGGGCGTCGACGTGGCTGCCGACAGGTGACCGATGAGGACCGCGAGCACGGAAGGGTCGAGCCAGCCCTCCTGCGGGGGTTCAGCACGCCAGCCGTCCGGGAAGGGGAGGTCCGACTCGTCGTCCAGGCCCGTCAGTCGGTCCCAGCGCGTCCGTGCGTCGATGGTGCCGCCAGTGCGCGCCGCGACGTCGGCCCAGCGCCACGTCGCCGTCTCGAGCACGGGATGCTCGCCCCGCCGATCGGTGGTGCTCCGGTCGTCGCGGTGCGCGGTCACCGGGTGGAGCACCCGCGCGCACGCGGTGAAGCCCGTGCCGACGACGCCCCCGATCGTCGACCATGCACCGGCCCGCCGGACGAGCCAGTCGCCGCGGCGGACGTCGGTGAGGAGTTCCATGCCGCGAGCGTAGCCGTCCGGTGCGGCTCCCCGCGCGCTGCGGCTCCCTACTCGGTGCGAGGTTGTGCGCACCGTGCGGGGCGAAGGCCCTGCCACCGTGCGTCGAACCTCGCACCGAGTGCGCGGCGGGCACGAGCGCGGGTCAGGCGTCCGGGCCAGGTGCGTCGAGCGCGCGCGGGTCGAGGCCGACGGCGCGGGCGATCGTGTCGCGCACGAGGCCTTCACGCGTGGGGCGGTCGAGGTAGTCGACGAGGGCGTACCCGTTCGTGGCGTCGACGAGGGCGAACAGCAGCCGGCCGATCCCCGCCGGGTCCTCGGTCCGCATGACACCAGCGTCGACGCCGTCCGCGACGACCCCCGTTGCGAGGCGCTGCCAGTCGTCCATGACGTCCCGCGCGGCAGTGGCGAGGACCTCGTTCGTCCGACCCAGGCTCCACGCGTCGGCCCAGAGCACCGCCACGTCGTCGCGCGCCGGGTCCGCGATCGCGGCGAGCAGCACGGACAGTCGTTCGACCGGGTCGGCCCGGCGCTCCACGAGCCGACGGATCTCCGCGACCTCGGCCTCGGCGATCGCGCGGAAGGTGTCACCGACCAGGACGTCCATCGACGGACGGTAGTGCGCGACGAGGGACGGTGCGACGCCGACGGCCGCGGCCACCCCCCGCAGCGTGACCGCGGCGAGCCCGTCCGCGCGTGCGACCGCCGCGGCCCCGGCGGTGATCTGCGCCTCGCGCTCGGCGGGCCAGAGGCGCCGGCGGGCGGGTGGG
>NZ_BACW01000213.1:0-1134 GCF_000333315.1 Curtobacterium sp. B8 | reverse complement strand
TCCAGGTGGGCGAGGTCTACCGCGAACGCGTCCCCCTCCGCGGCACGGGCCTGCGGTCGGGCCCCCCTCGACGCTCCTCGTCCGGGAACAGCTGGACGACGTCTTCGCGAGCGTGACGAACGCCGAAACCTACGCGACCGTCGGGCGGAGGACGCCCCCGGCCGTCCTCGACGTCGAGGCCCTGGCGATGCACCGGGGCCGTGGCCTCGTCGGCCCGGTGACGATCCGCGTCGAGGACCCCTTCGGCCTGCTGCGCGTCGACCGTCCGGTGGTCCGCGCGGAGGAGGTCGTGGTCGTGCCCGCATCGGTGCCGCTCGCCGCCCTCGACACGGGCGCGCTCGCCGGAGCGGTGTCGGCGGACGAGGGCCGGGTCGGCCAGGGCGGTTCGGCGGACGACAGCGAACTGCGCCCGTACCGACCCGGGGACCCGATCCGTCGGGTGCACTGGGGGCAGAGCGCGCGCCGCGGTGAACTCCACGTCCGCCAGACCACGCAGGCCCAGCCGCCGGAGGCCGTCATCGCGCTCGACGTCCGACGCGAGTCCTACCAACGCCTCGGCCGCGACGACCTCGCCGAGCTGTCCGACCTGGGCGGCGACGCGGCGTTCGAGCACGCCGTGGTCGTGGCCGCGAGCGTCGCCCGGGCCCTCGCCGCGCGGACCTCACGTGTCGTCCTGGTCAGCGACGACCCCGACGGGATCACCCGGCACGCGGGGGACGCCGGAGGACTGACCGACGTCCTGGTCGGGCTCGCCGACGTGCGGGTCCGCTCGGACGCTCGCGACGTCACCGAGGTCCTGCCCGACGTCCGCGGGCGCGACGTCCACGGGATGACCGCGGTGGTCACGGGCCGGTGCACGGCGGAGCAGGCGGCCGAGCTCGTCTCCGCCACCATCGGGTCGAGCCGCGGCATCCTCGCCACCATCGTCCCGCCCGAGCCCGTCGTCCGCGGCATCCTCGACCGTGGCGGGTGGCGCACCCTCGTCGTGCCGGTCGCGGGTGCCTCGGCGCAGGGGAGCCTCCGGTGACCGGCACGCAGGCGCCGAGCCGTCGGCGCGGGGTCGACGTCCACGAGATCCTGGACCGCCCGGAGGACCCGCGGGACACCCCGAGCGCGTGGATCACGGTCCTCGCG
>NZ_BACW01000214.1:0-5056 GCF_000333315.1 Curtobacterium sp. B8 | reverse complement strand
CCGCTCCCGTCCGTCGTCGGTCACCGTTCCGACAGGGCGGCGATCGCTTCGCTGATCGTCGCGTCCGGATGCTCCTCGCGCCACTTCCGGACGCTGCGTGGATCGGGCGCGGCCCCGTCCGGGACACGGGTCGCGCCGACGACGCTCGGCGCGGAGGCAGCGTACGCGAGCGTGGCGAGCGCTCCGAGGCAGGCGTCGAGCAGGCCGAGCGCGAGCCAGGCGCCGATCGTCGCTGCGATGCCGCCGACGATCACGACCGTCGGACCCCGACGGACGCGCGCGGTCACGGCCGTCGGTGCCGTCGGCGACGGAGTGCGGTGCCGGCCCACACCATCGCGGTGAACAGGGCCAGCGCGGATCCGACGGTGCTGCCCCAATGGCCGGCGGTCGTCGGCGCCGTGACGAGGACCGATCCGGCGACGACGAGCGCCGAACTGCACGTCAGCGCGATGGGCAGGCGCAACAAGAACGACCTCATGACGTCATGTCTCCCATCAGGCGCACCGCGGCTTGACCTTGCCGCCCGCGAACGGGTAGACCCGCAGCTGTTTCGTGCCGCAACGGATTGCCCCGCTCCCGGTGATCGCCACCGTGGCCGCGGTGAGGATCGCGCCGACGACGACGCAGAACGTGCCGCCACTCACTGCGCACACGGCGGCCCCGAGTGCGAAGGCTGCGCCACTGATGATCATGTTCTGGTCCGTCGCGTTGAAGCTGACGTAGGTGCCCTTCGAGTCCGTGCCCGCTCCGATGCGCTCGCGGGAGCGTTCGGTGACGAGGTCGAACGTGAAGCCGTCGCCGAGATCGATCCTCGTGACCGTCGACCCGTCCGCGCGTTCGCTGTTCGCCACGACCAGTCCATCAGCCCTCGCTTCGCCGAGCGCGGCTGCGAGCTGCTCCGGGCTGATCTCGACCTCGGCGCCGTGCGTCTGTTCGGCCGTCCCGGCGCGGGGCATCGTCGTGGCAGCTGTCGCCGCTGGTGCAGTCACGAGCGCGCTCGCGATCACTGTAGTGACGAGCACGAGGCTCGTGATGGCTGTTCGGTGCTTCGACATCGATCCCCCCCCCTGGGGCTCTCGGAGCCGCCTCGTCGCGGCCTCGTAGTCGAAATTACACAGGTGCCGGTCGTACGTCAAACCTGAAATTTCAGGCGGTCAGACGGCCGCGAGCTCCCGCGTCAGCGCCGCCACGAAGTCGTCGATGTCCTGCTCCGACGTGTCGAAGGAGCACATCCACCGCACCTCGTTCCGGCTGGCGTCCCAGTCGTAGAACCGGAAGTGCTCGCGGAGCCGATCGGCCACCCCGGCCGGCAGGGTCGCGAACACCCCGTTCGCCTGGGTCTCCTGGCTGAACCCGACGCCCTGGATGCTGCCGTCGGCGATCCCGGCCTCGAGCGCGCCCCGGAGCTTCGCCGCCATCGCGTTGGCGTGGCGTGCGGAGCGGAGGTAGAGGTCGTCGGTGAGCAGGGCGATGAGCTGCGCCGACACGAACCGCATCTTCGACGAGAGCTGCATGTTGAGCTTGCGGAGGTAGTGCAGCCCCTCGGACGCCGACGGGTCGAGCACGACCACCGCCTCGCCGTAGAGCAGACCGTTCTTGGTGCCGCCGAAGCTCAGCACGTCGACCCCGGCGTCGGTGGTGAAGGCGCGCAAGGGGAGCCCGAGCGTGGCGGCCGCGTTCGAGATGCGGGCTCCGTCCATGTGGAGCTTCATGCCGAGCCCGTGCACGTGGTCGGCGATCGCCCTGATCTCGTCGGCGGTGTAGGCCGTGCCGAGCTCGGTCGTCTGCGTGATGGACACGACGAGCGGCTGCGCGCGGTGCTCGTCGCCCCAGCCCCAGGCCTGCTGGTCGATGAGCTCGGGCGTGAGCTTGCCGTCGGGCGCGTCCACGGTGAGGAGCTTGATGCCGCCGACGCGCTCCGGCGCGCCAGCTTCGTCGGTGTGGATGTGCGCGGTCGAGGTGCACACGACGGCACCCCACCGGGGGAGCATCGACTGCAGACCGACGACGTTCGCACCGGTGCCGTTGAACACCGGGAACGCCTGTGCCTGGTCGCCGAAGTGCTCGGTGAAGACCTGCTGCAGCCGCGCCGTGTAGACGTCCTCGCCGTAGGCGATCTGGTGGCCCTGGTTCGCGGCCGCGATGGCGTCGAGGACCTCCGGGTGGATGCCGGCGTAGTTGTCCGAGGCGAAGCCCCGCAGGTCGAGGTCGTGCAGTCGAAGGGTCACGCGTCGATCCTAGGTTCCGTGCCGACGGGCTCCGTGGCGAGGGGCAGACGGACGCCGTTCACGTCGGTGGGGTCGGCCGCCCAGAGCCGGACGACCTCCTCGCCGAGCCGGCGTTCGAGGCCGTCGAGCGTCCGGACGACGAAGACGGTGGCGGCCGCGGTGGTCGGGGCGTCCTTCCGGAAGCCCTGCGCGACCGCACGGGTCCAGGCGTCCGCCGCGGCCTTCGCAGCGGCGTAGTTCGCGGCACCCGCGGCGGGGGCGTCGACGCTCGTCGACGACACGATCGCGAGGCGTCCGGCGGGCGAGGCGACGAGGTCGTCGTACAGGGCGCGGGTCGTGTTCCGCAGCGTGTGGAACCCCCGTTCGAGGAAGTCCCAGTCCTCGTCGGACTGCCCGACGAGACCGCCGCCGCCCCGCCATCCGCCGACCAGGTGCACGAGACCGTCGACGTGCGTCCCGTCGGCCTGGAGGCGCGCCACCAGCCCGTCGACCGCGCTGCGGTCCGCCAGGTCGCACCGCTGGGTCGTGACCTGCGGGACGGCCGCGCGCAGTGCCTCCAGGCCGTCGTCCCGGGTGCCGACGGCCACGACCGCCGCTCCGGCGGCGACCAGTGCTCGCGAGACGGCTTCGCCGCTGGTGCTGGTCGCTCCCGCGACCAGCACCGTGCGGCCGGCGAGGGGGCCGTCGTTCACGCGGCGACCGACGCGTCGTCGGTGGTCCCCGTGATGCCCGCGGTGGACTGGATGACGGCTGTCATCTTCTTGTCCAGCGCTTCGTAGAACATCGAGAGCGGGAACTCGTCGTCGAGCACGGCGTCGGTGTAGCCCTTCGGCGGACCGGCGAGCGTCTCGGACGGCAGCCCCTTCGCCCACGCGGAGGCCGGGTGCGGAGTGAGGGTCTGCGTGAGCATCTCGTAGGCGGCGAGCCAGTGCGCCGACTTCGGCCGGTCGATCGAGCGCCAGTACAGGTCGTTGATCCGGTCGCTCAGCGCGATGACGACGTCGGGGACCGCGTCCCAGTCGATCGTGAGCTGCGTGTCGGTCCAGTGCAGGACGCCGTGCTGGTGCAGCCACGCGAAGAGCAGCTGCCCGCCGAGCCCGTCGTAGTTCCGGACCCGGCTGCCGGTGATGGCGAAGCGGAAGATCCGGTCGAAGATGACGGCGTACTGCACGAGTGCCGCGTGGTCCCGGATCGAGCGCTGCGCATCCGACAGCTCCCCGTCCGGCACCGCCGACAGCGACCGCTGCAGCCGGACCGACTCGCGGAACGCGGTGAGGTCGCAGCGCAGCTCCTCGAGCGAGTAGAGGAAGAACGGCATGCGCTGCTTGATCATGAACGGGTCGAACGGCAGGTCGCCGCGCATGTGCGAGCGGTCGTGGATGATGTCCCACATCACGAAGACCCGCTCGGTGAGCTCCTGGTCGTCGAGCATCGCCGCGGCGTCCTCGGGCAGGTCGAGCTTCGTGATGTCGGCGGCCGCACGGACGACCCGGCGGTAGCGGGCGGCCTCGCGGTCCTGGAAGATCGCGCCCCAGGTGAACGCCGGGATCTCCCGCATCGCGACGGTCTCGGGGAACAGCACGGCCGAGTTCGTGTCGTAGCCGGGCGTGAAGTCGACGAACCGGAGCGCGACGAACAGCTTGTTGCCGTACTCGCCGGCCTCGAGCTCGGCGATGAAGTCCGGCCAGATGACCTCGACGAGCAGGGCCTCGACGAACCGCGAGGCGCTGCCGTTCTGCGTGACCATCGGGAACACCACGAGGTGCCCGAGGCCGTCGACCCGGTGCTGCTGCGGCTGGAAGGCGTTCAGCGAGTCGAGGAAGTCCGGGACGCCGAAGCCCTGCGCCTCCCACGCCGCGAAGTCCCGGCGGAGCAGCTCGAGGTACGCGGCGTCGTGCGGGAACGCGGGTGCGAGCTCGGCGATCGCCGGGACGACGACGGCGAGCAGCTCGGACGCGGCGGGGTGGTCGGCTGCGTCCGGGACGGAGCCGTCGGTGGCCTGCAGTCGCTGGAGTGCGACGACGGCGTCCTTGAGTCGGAGCCACGCGGGGTTCGCGGCGACCTCGCGCACGGGTGCGGCACCGCGGTCCTCGACGACCTCGGGCTCTCCGATGATGGCGTCCTGCGTGAACTTCTGGACGAACTGGGACATCTCGAACCTCCCCGTCGTTGGGCCGGCGTGCGCGTGTGGACCGCACCGATCGGCGGTCCTGACGGAATCCTAATGAGGAGCCGGAGCGGCATTCTTGCCTCTTCCCGCCGCATTCCTGCGCGGTTCCGGGGCCGACGCACGCGATCGGGGGTGGCACGCTCGACTTCGCGCGTTCGGGTGTTCGCCGGGGCGCGCGGACCTTCCCCGGGCGATCATCCTGCGGGATGATCCGACTGGCCGACCGGTCTCGCTACCGTGACCACCAGCGCGTGCCGCACGGCCCGCGGAACCACCCGCCGACAGGGGGACCCCGACGTGGACCGTCACCGCCACCAGCCACCACGCCGCCGTCGCGGCGCGCGATCCCTCGGGGCGCGATCCCTGGGCGCCCGGTCGCTCGGGGCCGCCGCCGTCGTCGCGGCGCTCGCCCTCGCCGGCAGCCTCGTCGCCCTCCCTGCGGTCGCCGCGCCCGCCGACGGCACCCCCGCGGACGGTACCGGCACCACGATCACGACCGGCGACTCCCCGGTCGCGTCGGGGGACGGGTGGACCGTGACCGCGGTCGCCGGCGGCTTCGTCGTCACCCTCACGCTCGACGAGCCCCTGCCGATCCGGGCCGCCGCCCCGACGCTCGTGGTCGACGGCCGGGACATCGGGATCGCGAGCACGAGCATCG
>NZ_BACW01000215.1:8131-10437 GCF_000333315.1 Curtobacterium sp. B8 | reverse complement strand
GGGTGGGCCTCGCACGTCGGACCGGGGACCGCGCAGACCCAGCGCCGGGGCATCCCCGACCACGTCTCTACGGACACCGTGTTCGTGTGGGTCATGGTGCTGCTGCCCGTCATCGCGCTGCCCGTCTCGCTCTTCTACCACCCGGAGTTCCGGTACACCGTCGTCGAGCCGGGCGTGCGGACCGTGGACCCGACGTCGATCTACACCCCTGGGTACGTCCTCCTGCAGGTGTTCACCCTGCTCATGTACGCCGCGGACGTCGTGCTGGCGTACTTCGACCACCGGACGTTGCAGCGTCGCGGCGTGGTCCGGCCGTTCCCGTGGGCGTGGGCCTTCCTGCTCTCCCCGATCCTCTACGTGATCGGCCGGACGGTCGTCCTCCGCACGGTGGCGCCGGGCCGTCCGATGTGGCCGCTCTGGGTGACCATCGCCGTCACGGCCATCGGCCTCGTCGTCGGGGTCGTCCGCGTCGTGGCGACGTTCCAGCAGATGCTCCCGTAGGCGTCACCGCCGCACGAGGCCGGGGATCCGCTCCTTGAACGGGAAGAACCCCCGGGACGCGAACGGCCACGCCCGGCTGTCCCACCGCCGTCGCACCGCGACGAGCCGGACGCCCGCACCGTCGAGCGCCGGCCGGAGGGCGTCGAGCCGCTCCTGCACCGGCCCGACCGGGGCGTACGGCACGAGGACGCTGTCGAGCCGTGCCGTCGCCGCCCAGTCCAGGACGGCAGCCGCACCGGCGGAGCCGAGGACCGTGGCTGCACCGCCGTCGGCGTCGTGTGTCCGCGCGGCCGTGTCGGCGACGGCCCCGGCGGTGAAGTCCCGGACGAGCGACGACGCCCTGGCGGGGGAGCGCGAGGACGCGTCGGCGACCACCGCGGCTGCGGCGAGCGGCGGAGCCGAGCTCCCGAGCTGCGCGAGCAACGAGGCCGGCTCGAGGTCCTCCTCGTGCAGCAGCAACCCCACGCGTGACCCGACGGCCGAGGGCTCCTCGTCGTCGGGGATCGGCGTCGCCGGCGGGAACGGCTCCTCGTCGAGCGCCCGGGCATCCGTGGCGAGCCCCGTCGGCGCGAACCGTCCGTCGGTGTACCGGGCGATGTTCTCCGTCGTCGCCAGGTAGGTCTTCCCCCGTGTCTGCAGCCCCGCGACCCACCGCCAAGAGAGCGTGTTCGACGCCGCGTCGCCGTCGAGGAGGTGCCGGAGGAAGAAGTCCGCCCCGAGCTGCCACGGCAGCCCGAGCGTGAACACCCAGATGCTCGCGAACCACATCCGGACGTGGTTGTGCAGGTACCCGGTGTCGACGAGCTCCCGTGCCCAGGCGTCCATCGCGTCGATCCCGGTCCGACCCGCGACGGCGTCCTCGTAGCCGTCCGGCAGGTCCCCGGCGAGGAGCTCCCGGACCTCGGCCCGGTACCGCCGCCACACCTCGGGACGCTGCTCCAGCCACCCCTTCCAGTAGGTCCGCCAGAACACCTCCTGCACGAACTTCTCGGCGGCGTGCAGGCTGTGGCGGTCGAGGACGGCGTCGACGACCTCCGCCTCGGTCACCAGCCGGTGGCGGATGTACGGCGACAACCCGGAGACGTTCGTCCGGGACGGCCCGAGGTCGTGGTTGCGGTCGCGCCGGTAGTCGGCCCCGGCGCGCGGGACGAAGTCGTGGAGCGCGTCGAGACCGGCGGCGCGGGTGGGGATGGTCACCGCGCCATCCTGCGCCTGCCGGCGTCGTCGCGGCGGCTGTGGCACAGGTCGATCCCGCCGACGAAGGCGACGTCCGCGGACGGGTCGTCGCGGTGCTGGACCACGAAGAACTTCTGGTGGTGCGAGCCGAACACCCTGACGCGCTGGTCGAGGAGCACCTCGCCGCCGGCGTCGTCGACCTTCCGCCCGAGCAGTTCGTTGGACCGGGCGCTCAACGAAGCCGAGACACGTTCGCCGTGGGACCGCCAGACGAGACCGCGGACCTCGACCCCGGACCGGGCGAGGTCGGCGAGCAGGTCCCCGATGGTCGGCCCGTCCGGGAGCAGGCGTTCGTCCGCGTCGCCACGCCAGTCGGTGAACCACACGCGGTCGCCGGGGCCGAGCGCGGACAGTTCCGCGTGCAGGCGGGCGAAGTAGGTCGCGCCGTGCACCAGCGGCCGGACGGCGTTGCCGTCGGACCACGCCGCCCCGTCGTCGCCACCGCCGGAGTGCACGTCGGTGGCGGTGTTGCCGCGTTCGTCGCGGGTCAGGAACCAGTGACGCGGATCGGTGGGCACCTCCGCAGACCACGACCGTGACCGCGTCGACGGCCGGGAGGNCNGNGNNGG
>NZ_BACW01000215.1:0-8125 GCF_000333315.1 Curtobacterium sp. B8 | reverse complement strand
CANGGNCCTCCCGGCCGTCAGCTGGTCGCGCCGGGCGCGACCGCGTCCTCCACCAGGCGGACGGTCACCGTCACGAGGTCGGCGCCGCCGTCGACCTGGGCGTCGAGCAGCGCGCGGACCCGCTCCCCGACCGCACGGACCGTGTCCGGGGCGGGACGGTCGCCGCTCACCGCGATGCCGGCCTCCACCCGGAGCGTCGCGCCGTGACGGTCCAGGTCGACGAGGACGTCCGGCTCCCGGAGCGCGAGTGTCCTCGCGACGGCCTCGGCTGCGGCGTGCGCGATCGGTCGGGGCGGGTAGACCGCGACCACGCCCGGGACGTCCCGGATCGCCGCGGTGAGGGTGCGGGAGAGGGTCTCGTCGTCCACGGCGGCGCTCCTCACGGCAGGACGACGTCGTCGAAGTGGACGTCGATCGACTCGATGGACAGTTCGGTGTGCCGCGCGAGCGCCGTGCCGATCGCTGCGCGCAGGCGGTCCGCCGTCGTCTCGGCGGACTCGCCGTACAGCAGGCCGGCGGTCACGGTGACCCGCACGGGAGCGCCGGGGACGTCGACGTCGCCCTCGAGCGTGCAGCGGCCCATCACGACGCCACCGAGCGCGTCGCCGGCCCGCCGCACGATCCCGCGCACGGCGGCCTCGGTCATCGCGAGGCGCAAGCGCGGGTCGGGGTGGGCGATCGGGACGTCCCGACCGGAGCGGACCTCGGCACGGATCGTGTCGAGCAGCCGGTCGATCCACGCGGTCTCGCGGTCGGCCTCGGCCTCGGCGCGGCGCTGGAGCGCGCCGGCGGACAGCTCCCGGAGCCGCTGCATGTTCGCGAGGGCGAGGCGGCACCCGGGGGAGGACTCGATGGTCGGGTCGCGGGGCGCGCGACCACGGTCGAGGTAGTCGGCGAGCTCCTCGATGCTGTGGCCGTCGAGTTCGTCGTCGGGCGCGGGGAGGTCGTGGTCGGTCATCGCCATCCCTCCATCTCGGCCGCGAGGAACCGTCGCGCCCGTGCGAGGAGCCCGCGGACGGTGGACGGGGACAGCTCGAGCTCGTCGGCGATCTGCTGGTAGCTGAAGCCGGCGGTCTCCCGCAGGAGCCAGCACCGACGCTGGTCGGGGGGCAGTCGGTCGAGCGCCGCCAGCAGCGCGTCGAGCTGCAGCCTGGTCTCGACGATACGCTCCGGGCTCCGAGCGGCCCCGACGTGCGGTTCGACGTCCCCGAGGTCCTCGTGGTGTCGGCGCCGACGCAGCCGGTCGAGTGCCTTGCGGGTCGTGATCTGGAGCATCCACGGCCGGAACCGTGCGGGGTCCTCGAGGTCGGACAGCTTGCGCCAGCCCGTGAGGAAGGCCTCCTGCACGACGTCGTCCGACTCGAGCGTCGACCCGAGGACCTGCTCCGCGTAGACACGCATCAGACCGCCGTGCCGCCGCGCGAGGACCTCGAACGCGAGCACGTCGCCGTCGGACGCCCGCGCCACGAGCGTCGCGTCGGACCCGCGCTGCAGGGGATCGTCGTCGCTCATCCCCGCCTTCCGCGCTGTCGGTGTCCCGGTCGGACGACCGGGGACCTCCGAGCATGCACCTCCCGGCCGTGCCACGTCCGTGCGCGGTCCGGTCGAGCGGTTTCGTGACATCCGGGCCGGTCGAACGGTTTCGTGACATCCGGGCCGATCGTGACGTCTCCCTGAAGACATGCACCACGACGCCACACCCGCCGCCGACGAACCGGCCGCCCTGCACGAGACCACCACGACCGCTCCGGCACTCGACCCCGAGCGGCCCGTCCGCGACCTCTGCATGAGCGTCTTCGACCGCTGGCGGTGCGGTCGGGAGGACGGTCACACCGGCGCCCACACCGCGGGGACCGACGACGCGACCGCCTCGTGGAACGACTCCGCTGCCGGTCGCCGCCTGCGCTGGCGCTGAGGCGCCGTCGCACTACCACGGCGCCGCGTCGGGTGACCGCCCGCGATCGGGGTACGTGCACGCTGCGCGGTTAGTGGTCATCGCGCGTCGTCGTGCGGCCGCTTTCCGAACCGCGACCTGCACCGACGTCGGATCGGGGGACAAGAACGGCTGGAAACGGCTCTTGTCTGGGAAGTCGATGGAGGAATCCGGCGGCGCGTGACTTCCGTCTGGGGAGCCCCGTCTCATCCGTGAACAGCAACCGCTGGGAACGCCCGGCGGGACGAACGGAAGGAAACGACATGGCTGACACCACGACCCCCAACACCATCAGCAGCACCCGTGCCGCCGGCACCCACGCCGCGGGCTCGAACCCGTCGGGCAAGACCACGATCGACGACACCGTCGTCGAGAAGGTCGCCGGCATCGCCGCCCGCGAGGTCAACGGCGTGCACTCGCTCGGCTCCGGCGCTGCTCGGGCGATCGGTGCGATCCGCGACGCGATCGGCCAGCGGGACTTCGGCCAGGGCGTCAAGGTCGAGGTCGGCGAGAAGCAGGTCGCCGCGGACGTGGTGATCGTGGCCGAGTACCCGGTGTCGCTGCAGCAGGTCGCCGACGGCGTGCGCTCGTCGGTCGCCCGCGCGCTGACCCAGATCGTCGGCATGGAGGTCGCCGAGGTCAACGTCACCGTCCAGGACGTCTACATCCCGGGCGACGACAACGACGACGACAAGAAGGAGTCCCGCGTTGAGTAACACACTCGTCGGCGCCCTCATCGGGGCCATCCTCGCCGTCGTGGCACTCCAGTTCGGCTTCTGGGGCTTCGTCCTGGTGATCGTGTTCGGTGCGATCGGTGCCCTCGTGGCCGCGATCAGCTCCGGCAAGATCGACCGGGGTGCCCTGACCGACGTGCTGACCGGACGTCGGAGCTCCCGGTGACCGGCGGCCCGGGCGTGCCGGGCCGCGTCGAGGTCTCCGCCCGTGCGCTCACCTCGCTGGCGCGGGCCGTCGCGGCCGAACGGCTCGGCGCCCCCGCCAAGCGGGTCCGGGTCGGACTCGGCGACGCTTCCGGAGCCCTGACGCTCGACGTCGAGAGCCCCGTCCGCGCGCAGGACGACCTCATCACCGCCGCCGGCCACGCCGCCGGCGACATCCGGGACCGCGTGGCCGCCCTCACCGGCCGGCGCGTCGGTCCCACCCACGTCGAACTCACCGGCATCGTGCGCGAGCACGACGGCCGCGTCCGTTAGGAGGCCACCATGAGCAACGGTTCCGTCGAACGACGCATCCGCCGCCGCAGCGTGCACCCCTCCCGCTCCACGGCGGTGTCGGTCGCGCTCGTGGTGCTCGTCCTCGTGGCTGCGTGGATCGGGACGGAGTCGGTCTTGCGGGCGGTGGGGTCCGCGCCGTTGGTGGCGGACCCGCAGACCGTCGTGGACGCGGCGCTGCGGCCCGACGGCGCGTTCGTGACGATCGCCGAGGTGATCGCTGTGGTCCTGGTGGTCCTCGGGATCGTGCTGGTCGTGCTGGCACTGGGGCCCGGCCGGCAGCACCGGTCCGCGGTCGAGCACGACCGCGGCGCCGTGGTCATCGACACCGCGATCCTCGCCTCGACCGCCGCGAACGCCGCCGCGCTCGCTGCCGGCCTGCCCGAGGACCACGCCAAGGCCTCCGCCCGCGGCCGGTCCTCCGAGGTCCGCCTCGTGCCCCTGTCCGGGGTGCCCGTCGACCAGGCAGCGGTCCGCTCCGCGGTCGAGGACCGCCTCGGCCGCCTCGACGCCCGGTTCGGCAAGCGGGTGAAGGTCCGCGTGGACGAGAAGGGAACCCTGGCATGACCAAGAGCAACCGCACCCTGAACCGCATCATCCTGCTCGTGCTCGGCCTGGTCGCCGTCATCGCTGGCCTGACCATCGGCGCCGGCGTGCTGCCCGCGGTCCGTGACGCCCTGAAGCCGTACGTGACGTTGCCGAGCAACGTGAGCGTGCCGGCGGCGTCGCTGTGGATCGTCGCCGGCGTGTGTGTCGTGGTGATCGTGCTCGCGTTGGCGTGGGTGTTCACCCGCGGACGCGGCGGCACCAGCGTCGCCGTCCGGGAACGCGCCGGCGAGGACCAGGTCACGATCAACGTCGCGCTCGTGCGGGACGTGATCGACCACGAACTCCACGGCGTCCGCGACGTCGTCGGCGCCAAGGTCGACACGTACCTCGTCAAGCGGCAGCGCGCGGCCCGGATCCGGGTCAACGTCCGCCGCGGCGGTGACGCGGTCACCGTCCTCGACGCCGTCGACCACGCCATCGGCGTGCTGGACCGCACCCTGGGCCGGCAGGTCCCGGTCCTGGTCCACCTCACCGGCGGCACCCGCGCCGCCCTCGCGAAACTCACCCGCGTGCAGTAGACCGCACCACCCACCGACCACCCCAGACCCCGGGAGGCACACCGCGCCTCCCGGCCGGTCCGGGGCGGTCACCCACTCGATCAACCCTGACGGCAGGACGCAGCAGCGTCCTGTCGTGCTTCATGAGGAGACCCCCATGGCGAAGAAGACCCCTGTCAGCACCTCCACGTCCGAACAGCGCCGCGAGGACGCGGCCGCCTGGTCGCCGCTCGCGCGCTACGCGTCCGAGTTCTTCGGCACCTTCCTGCTGGTCCTCGGCGGTGTCGGCACCGCCCTGTTCGCGGCGAACGTCCCGAGCGCGACCGACAACCAGCAGGGCGTCGGCTACCTCGGCGTGGCGCTCGCGTTCGGGCTCACCCTCGTCGCCGGGATCTCGGCCGTCGGCCACGTCTCGGGCGGACACTTCAACCCGGCGGTGACGCTCGGGCTGCTCGCCGCCGGGCGGACCGACGCCCGGCACGTCGCGGGGTACATCGTGTCCCAGGTGGTCGGCGGCCTCGTGGCGACGAGCATCATCGCCGCGGTCCTCAGCGGCAAGCCGGGCGCGTTCGCGGCGGCGCAGGAGGGCGGCTTCGCGTCCAACGGCTACGGCGACGCGAGCCCGAGCGGGTTCGGGCTCGGCTCGGTGTTCCTGACCGAGGCCGTCCTGACCGGGGTGTTCATCGCCGTGATCCTGTCGATCACCGCGAAGCAGGAGTACCAGGCCGTGGCGCCGCTCGGCATCGGTCTGACGCTCACCCTCATCCACCTCGTCAGCATCCCGGTGAGCAACACGTCGGTGAACCCGGCACGCTCCATCGCGACCGCGGTGTACGGCGGTGCGACGCCGCTCGCCCAGCTGTGGGTGTTCATCGTCGCACCGATCCTCGGCGGCGTCGTCGCCGGTCTCGTGGTGCGCGTGGCGGGTCGGAAGCGCCTGACCAGCTGACGGGACGGCCGGTGCGCCCCTCCCGGCGCGCCGGCCCCGGTGAGGGACCGCTCGCTGTGCGGTCCCTCACGACCCGTTCACCTGCCGTCCCCCGAGCGGGGGCGGCCACGGGGCGAGACTTCCCACATGAAGCTCATCGGCAGGACCAATGGTCGACGGCGCACCGCAGCGTTCGTCGCAGCGGCAGGCGTCTTCGCTGCCGCCGTCGCGGGCGTCGCGACCACCACCGCCTCCGCAGCAGACGCCAGCACGGCGCAGCGCGGGACCACGATCACCTCGACCGGGCTCCGTCCCGGCCAGGTCAAGCACGTCTGGCTGATCATCCTCGAGAACAAGTCGTACGACGCGGCGTTCACGGGCCTCAACCAGAACAGCTACCTCTGGAAGACGCTGCCGGCCCAGGGGGTGCTGCTGAAGAACTACTACGGCACCGGGCACTACAGCATGGACAACTACATCTCGATGGTGTCCGGCCAGGGCCCGCAGGCGGACACCCAGTCCGACTGCAACGTGGTCGACACCCGCTTCGGGTCCGACCACAGCATCATCGGGTCCGGCAAGGACCGCGGGCAGGTCAAGTCCCTCGCGAACGCGGCACAGCCGAGCGGCGCCAACGCCCCCGACGGCTCGAACGGCTGCACCTACCCGCACTCCACGCCGACGCTCTTCAACCAGCTCGACGCCGCGCACGAGACCTGGAAGGGCTACGCGCAGGACCTCGGCAACCAGCCCGGCCGCGAGGACGGCCTCTGCGGAGCTCCCGGGACCGCCGACAACAACCCCGAGAACAACCCGACGTACCTCACGCCCTCGGTCGACCACCCGGCACCGACCGGCGTGACGAGCTTCACCGGGGCCCAGGCGAACGACCAGTACGTGGCGAAGCACTTCCCGTTCCCGTGGTTCGAGGGCCTCACCGGAGCGGCCGGCGCGAAGGGACGCGCGGCGACCTCGCTGACGACCCCGACGCAGGGCGGCACCGACTGCGACGCCGCGCACATCGCGAACCTCGACTCGTCCTCGAACGGGCTGTTCCGCGACCTGCAGCACGAGAAGACCACGCCGGCGTTCAGCTGGATCACGCCGAACAACTGCAGCGACGCGCACGACGCCGTCTGCAAGGGCAACAACCTTTCCGGGTCGTTCACGAGCAGCGGGCAGCCGGTCTACCAGTCCGGCACCCCGGCGCCGGAGTCGACCACGCCGAAGAACCACACCGGCGGCCTCTACGCCTCGGACCTCTTCCTCAAGTACTACATCCCGATGATCGAGCGCTCGGCCGCGTTTAAGGACGGCGGCCTGATCGACGTCACGTTCGACGAGGCCAACCCGCCCTTCACCTACAGCGGCAACAGCTTCGACAACGCGAACCACTACGGGCCGACCCTCTCGGACAAGCCCGACGCCTCCTCGGGCATCGCGGCTGACCGTGCCGGCGAGAACATCGACGGCAAGAACGTCGCGACCGAGCCGACCGGCCCGAACTCGACGCTCGGGACGGACTCGAAGGGCAACCAGCTGTACCCGGGGCCCGGGTACAACGCTTTCATCGACCGGCCCTCCGCGTGCACCCAGACCTCGCCGACGCTCGTCCCCGCCGACTGCGTGCCCGGGATCGTCCGGGGCGGGTCCGGGAACACCCCCGGCGCCCGGACGGACGCCGTCGCAGCGAACACAGCATCCAGCTACGTCGTCGACCAGTCGATCGTCGCCGACGACACCGGCCGTGGCGTGGTCGACACGACCGACAAGACCGGCCCCGGGGGCACCAGCCCGATCCCGGCCGACACCTTCGTCGGTGCCGTGAGCGACACCGGCCCGCAGTACCCGACGTCGGCCTCCGGATCGGTCGTCAGCGGGTCGTTCCAGCTCCTCGACGCCGCCGGGAACCCGGTGACGCCGACCGGCGCGGTGACGAGCCTGACGCTCAGCGCCGAGGGGGCGCCCGGCTTCCTCAGCACCGGGCAGACCGCCGACCCGCTCTACGACGCCACCGACGCGACCCCCGGCGGCGGCGACACCGGGAGCGTGCTCATCAGCCCGCTCATCAAGCCCGGGACCGTCTCCACCACGTACTACAACCACTACAGCTGGCTGCGGACGATGGAGGACGTGTTCGGCGTCAGCACGGGCGACGACCACCAGCGGCTGCCCGGCGGCACCGTGTCCGGCGGCGTCGACCGGCTCGGACACCTCGGGTACGCGGGTCAGGCCGGCCTCGAGCCGTTCGGGCCCGACGTGTTCAACAACGCGTCGCCGAGGCGCCGGTGACCCGTCCGCACCCCGGGACCAGGAGGCCGCTCACCCGGGCGGCCTCCTGGTCCGCTGCGCTCGTCGGGGTCGTCGTCCTGACGTCGGTCCTCGCCGGGTGCACGGGGCAGACGCGTCCGGGGGTCGAGGACACCTACGGCGGGATGCCGTCGTACCTCGCGACGATCCCCTCCACCACCGACGAGGTCCTCGACGGCAGCGCCGCCCACCCCGCGCTGACCTCCGAGGGCGATGCCGTCCGGGTGCACCTGCAGGACGGTGCCACCGTGACCGCGACGGTCACCGGCCCGGTCGTCCCGGGGGAGGGGCTGCCGCACCAGGGGGAGACGACGACGTGCACGTGGACGGTGTCCCTCCGGGGGACGTCGGGCAGCGTGCCGGTCTCCCTGTCGGACATGACGACGATCGACCAGCTCGGGAACGTCTACCGCCTGTCACCGGTCGCGGGGAAGGGGACGCCGCCGCGAACGCTCCGCGCGGGGCAGCGCGTGACCTTCGAGCTCCGCACGGTGATGAAGGTCGGGGAGGGCGTGCTGCGCTGGGCACCCGGTGGCGGGAAGACCCTCGCCGAGTGGGACTTCGAGGTCGAGAACGACTGACCGGTGGGGTCGCGGTCGCGACCACAGGACGGACGGGA
>NZ_BACW01000216.1:0-7509 GCF_000333315.1 Curtobacterium sp. B8 | reverse complement strand
TCCCGTCCGTCAGGTGGGAGCGTGCGCTACCCGCGCAGCTCCAGGTACTTCGCGATGAGCGCCTTGGTCGAGGCGTCCTGCGCGTCGAGCGCCTCCTGGTCGCCCTCGACGGCCGGCGTGACCTGCAGCGCCAGCTGCTTGCCGAGCTCCACACCCCACTGGTCGAACGAGTCGATGCCCCAGATCGTGCCCTCGGTGAACACGATGTGCTCGTACAGGGCGATGAGCTGCCCGAGGACGCTCGGGGTGAGCTCCGGCGCCAGGATCGACGCCGTCGGCTTGTTGCCCGGGAACGTGCGCGCCGCGACGATGCCCTCGTCGGTCGTGCCCTCGGCACGGACCTCGTCGGCGGTCTTGCCGAACGCGAGCGCCTTGGTCTGCGCGAAGAAGTTCGCGAGGAACAGCGTGTGCACGTCGGTGCCGGGCGCGACGCCCTTGCCGTCGCCGGTCTCGTCGGTCAGCGGACGCGGCGGGTTGGCGATGGTGATGAAGTCCGCCGGGACGAGGTTCGTGCCCTGGTGGATGAGCTGGTAGAACGCGTGCTGGCCGTTCGTGCCGGGCTCACCCCAGAAGACCTCGCCGGTGGACGTCGTGACCGGGCTGCCGTCCCAGCGGACGCGCTTGCCGTTCGACTCCATCGTGAGCTGCTGCAGGTACGCCGGGAAGCGGTGCAGGTACTGCGTGTACGGCAGCACCGCGTGGCTCTGGGCACCGAGGAAGTTCGAGTACCAGACGTTGAGCAGCCCCATGAGGACCGGGACGTTCTGCTCGAGGGGCGTCGTGCGGACGTGCTCGTCGACGGCGTGGAACCCGGCGAGGAACTGCTCCCAGTGCTCCTTGCCGATCGCGACGACCACCGCGGTGCCGATGGCGGAGTCGACGGAGTAGCGGCCGCCCACCCAGTCCCAGAAGCCGAACGCGTTCTCGGGGTCGATGCCGAACGCGGCGACCTTGTCGAGTGCGGTCGAGACGGCGACGAAGTGCTTCGCGACCGCGTTCGTCTTGTCCTCGTCGGAGCCATCGGCGAGCCCGAGGCGCTCCCAGAGCCACTGCCGGGCGAGGCGCGCGTTCGTCAGGGTCTCGAGGGTTCCGAAGGTCTTCGACGCCACGATGAAGAGCGTGGTCTCGGGGTCGAGGTCCGCCGTCTTCTCGTAGATGTCGGCCGGGTCGATGTTCGAGACGAAGCGGGCTTCGAGGCCGGGCTGGACGTACGGCTTGAGGGCTTCGTAGACCATGACCGGGCCGAGGTCCGACCCACCGATGCCGATGTTGACGACGGTCTCGATGCGCTTGCCGGTGACACCGGTCCACGCGCCGGAGCGGATCTGCTCGGCGAACGCGTACACCTTGTCGAGCGTGGCGTGCACGTCGGCGTCGACGTCCTGCCCGTCGACGACGAGCGACGGCTCGATGCCCGCCGGGCGGCGGAGCGCGGTGTGCAGGACGGCGCGGTCCTCGGTGACGTTGATGTGCTCGCCGGCGAGCATCGACCGGAAGCGCTCGGCGACGCCGGTGTCCCGCGCGACCTGCAGCAGGTTCGTCAGGACGTCCTCGGTCACGAGGCCCTTCGACAGGTCGACGGTGAGGTCCGCGGCCTGGAACGTGTACTTCGCTGCACGACCGGGGTCGCTGTCGAACCACCCGCGCAGGTCCGGGGTGAAGCCGTCGGCGATGGCGGCGAGCTTCTTCCAGCCGTCGGTCGATGTGGGGTCGACGGGAGCGGAATCGGTCACGAGGGGTCCTCCTGGATCACGTGGGTACACGGTCCGCGGGTCACCGCGCCGTTGCGTCGCGGACCAGGTCCGAGCGTAGTGCCGTCGCGCTCGGCCCGCGCACAGTCCGCGTTCGCCGTGGACGGAGGCGCGGTTCGGGTGGGCGGACCGGCGTCGGTCAAGCGAGCAGCGCCTCCAGGACGTCCGCGACGGGACCGGCGGACGCGGCCCGCCAGGCACGACCCGCCCACAGGTGGAGGTGCTGCGCGTCGCCGCTCGCGGCGGCATCGGTCCGGAGCGGCCGGGTCAGGTGGTGGAGCGCGGGGTAGCCGAGCGGCGCGTCCGGGTGCGCCCGCGTGAAGGCGTTCGCGAGGCTCCGCGCCGGACGCCCGGTGAACGCCCGGGTCAGGACCGTCCGGTCGAACGCGGCGTCGGCGAGCGCAGCCCGGTGGGTGGCGTTCGTGCCCGCCTCGTCCGTCCGGAGCACCGCCGTGCCCACCGAGACGGCGGACGCCCCGGCCGTGAGCTGCTCGCGGACGTCGGCCGCGCTGCCGATCCCGCCGGCGGCGACGACCGGCAGGTCGGTCGCAGCTGCCACCCGGCGCACGAGCTCGGCGAGCGGGATCGGTGCCGGCGTGCTCGTCGGGTCGAGCACCGCGGAGTGGCCGCCGGCCGCCTCCCCCTGCACGAGCAGGACGTCGATGCCGCGCTCGGCCGCGGCCCGGGCGTCGGCCGGGTCCGTGACCGACTGCACCGTGACGGTGCCGCGGCTGCGGAGGGCCGCGACCACGGCGGCGTCGGGCAGCCCGAACGTGAACGACACGAACGGCACCGGGTCGTCGAGGAGCGCGGCGATCTTGTCCGCCCAGGCGTCGTCGTCCTCGTGCTTCGGCGGCAGCGGGCGACCGGCCTCGTGTTCGAGCTCGGCGCGGTAGGCCTCGTACACGTCGTCGGCGATCCGCACGGGGTTCGGCGCGAAGAGGTTCACGCCGAACGACTCCGTCCCTGCGGCGCGGACGGCACGGACCTGCGCCGCGAGCCCCTCGACGTCCTGGTACCCCGCCGCGAGCTGGGCGAGGTGCCCGGCGCGGGCCGCCGCCGCGACGAGGCCGGGTGTGCTCGGGCCACCGGCCATCGGAGCGACGTGGACGGGTGCCGCGGCACCGAGGACACCGGGCAGGGGACGCATGCGCCCATCCTGCACCGTCCTGCCGCCTGCACCGCCCCACCGGAGCCGACCGCCGTGCTGCCGGCTGCCCCTCAGTCGAGCGGCCGGAACCGCCGCAGCCGCAGGCTGTTCGTCACCACGAACACCGACGAGAACGCCATCGCCGCCCCGGCCAGCACCGGGTTCAGCAGCCCGGCCATCGCGAGCGGCACCGCGGCCACGTTGTACGCGAACGCCCAGAACAGGTTGCCCTTGATCGTACGGAGCGTGGCTCGCGACAGCCGGACGGCATCGGCGACCGCCGTCAGCCGCCCGCTCACCACGGTGATGTCACTCGCCGCGATCGCCGCATCGGTGCCGGATCCCATCGCGATGCCGAAGTCCGCTGCCGCGAGCGCCGCGGCGTCGTTCACCCCGTCGCCGACCATCGCCACGACGTGTCCGTCCCGCTGGAGCCGACGGACGACCTCGAGCTTCGACGCCGGTGTCGCCCGGGCGTGCACCTCCTCGATCCCGACCGCGTCGGCGACGACCCGAGCGGCACCATCGTTGTCGCCCGTGAGGAGCACCGGCCGCAGCCCGAGCGCCCGGAAGCGACCGACCGCCGCCGCGGACTCGTCCTTGACCGTGTCACCGACGACGACGATCCCGACCGCGAGCCCGTCGCGCGCGACGGCCACGGCGGTGCTGCCCTCGGACTCGGCTCGTTCGACCGCGGTCCGCAGGCCGTCCGACAGGTCGACGGCCCAGGCGTCCCGGAGCCAGTCCGACCGGCCGACGACGACCGCCGCGGCCGCGCGGGCGTCCGCGCTGGACACCACGGCCTGGACACCGGCCCCTGGAGTGGCGGCGAAGCCCTCGGCGGGCGGCACGACGAGGGAACGCGACCGGGCGTCCACGACGACGGCGCGCGCGACCGGGTGCTCGGAGCCCTCCTCGACCGCTGCGGCGAGGGCGAGGACCGTGTCGGGGTCGACGCCGGCGGCCGGTACGACGGACCGCACGGCCATCGTCCCCGTGGTCACCGTGCCGGTCTTGTCGAGCACGATCGTGTCGACCGTCCGGGTGCGTTCGAGCACCTCGGGTCCGCCGATCAGGATGCCGAGCTGCGACCCCCGGCCGGTCCCGACGAGCAGCGCGGTGGGCGTCGCAAGCCCGAGGGCGCACGGGCAGGCGATGATGAGCGTCGCGACCGCCGCGGTGAACGCAGCCGTCACGGAACCACCGACCACGAGCCAGCCGACGAACGCCAGCAGCGCGAGCCCGATGACGATCGGGACGAAGACGCCGGACACCCGGTCGGCCAGCCGCTGGACGTCGGCCTTGCCGGTCTGGGCCTCCTCGACGAGCCTGCCCATCCGGGCGAGTTCGGTGTCGGCGCCGACCGCGGTGACGGTCACCTCGAGCCGGCCGCCGACGTTCACGGTCGCACCGGTGACGTGGTCGCCCGCGCGGACCTCCACGGGGACGGACTCGCCCGTGAGCATGCTGAGGTCGACCGCCGAGGACCCGGCGCGCACGACGCCGTCGCTCGGGATCCGCTCCCCCGGGCGCACGACGACCACGTCGCCGACCACGAGCGAGGCCACCGGCACCCGCGTCTCGGAGCCGTCCCGGAGCACGGCGGCGTCCTTCGCGCCGAGTTCGAGCAGTGCTCGGAGGGCGGCGCTCGACTCACGCTTGGCGCGGGCCTCCGCGTACCGGCCGGCGAGCACGAACACGGTGACGGCCGTCGCGACCTCGAGGTAGAGCTCGGTGCCCTCGGGATCGGTCGCGAACCACGAGAAGGTCATGTGCATGCCGGGCACGCCGGCGTCCCCGAGGAACAGGGAGTACAGCGACCAGGTGAAGGCCGCGCCGACCCCGACGCTCACGAGGGTGTCCATCGTCGCGGCGCCGTGCCGGGCGTTCACCCACGCGGCACGGTGGAACGGCAGCGCACCCCACACCGCGACGGGCGCAGCGAGGGCCAGGGCCGCCCACTGCCAGTTCGGGAACTGCAGGACCGGCACCATCGACAACACCACGACGGGGACGGCGAGGACCGCCGACACGAGCAGGCGCTGCCGGAGCAGACGGGTCTCGTCACCCTCCGTCGACGCAGGCCCGGCGCTCGACGGCGGCACCGGCACGGCCGCCCCGTACCCGGCCGACTCCACGGTCGCGATGAGTCGCTCGACGTCGACGTCCGCGTCGTCCCCCACCCGCACCTGCGCCTTCTCGGTCGCGTAGTTCACGGTGGCGGTGACCCCGGGCAGCTTGCCGAGCTTGCGCTCGATGCGGTTCGCGCACGAGGCGCAGGTCATCCCGGTGATGTCGAGCTCGACGTCGCTCACGGCCGCACGACCTCGTACCCCGCCTCCGCGATCGCGCCGTCGAGGACGTCGGCGTCCACGGGCTCGTCGGAGGTGACGGTCACGGCGGACGAGCCGCCGGGCACGAGGTCGACGGCGACGCTCTGGACGGCGTCGATCTCGGACAGCTCCTCGGTCACGCTCATCACGCAGTGCTCGCAGGTCATGCCGGTGACGAGCAGGGTCTCGGTGGTCATGCTGGTTCCTCCATCGGGTGGTGGTGTCGGTTCAGGAGCGGACGAGGCGGGCGATCGCGTCGCTCGCTTCGCGCACCTTCTGGTCGGCGGCGTCGCCGCCCTCGGCGACGGCCTCCGCGACGCAGTGCTTGAGGTGGTCCTCGAGCAGGGAGAGCGCGACCCGTTCGAGTGCGCGGTTCGCCGCGGAGATCTGCGTGAGGACGTCGATGCAGTAGGTCTCGTCCTCGACCATGCGTGCGATGCCGCGCACCTGGCCCTCGGCGCGGCGGAGCCGCTTGAGCAGGTCGTCCTTGTCGCCGATGTAGCCGACGTGTGCGTGGGTCTCCTCGTGCATCGTGCCTCCGTCCTCGTGAACATGGTACCCCCCTGGGGTATTCCACGTCACTGGTTGCGTTCTGACGACACCCAGACCGGGCCCACACCGCCGGTTCCGGAGCGACGCGCCAGCGGCGTTCCGGCCGTGCCGGTGGGGAGAGGCGCGGATCGCGCTCCCGCGCCCGCTGCGGTCCGGTAGGTTCTCGACTCGTGCAGCGTCTCTCCCCCGGTCAGCGTTGGGTCATCGGCCTCGGCGTCTTCGCGTTGGTGCTCCTCGTCGTCGGGCTCGTCGCGGTCGGGGTCGGTTCGGCGAACCTGCACGCGACCTGCCGGGAGGACGGGTTCGACACCCCGTGCCCGGGCGACGCCTCCGGGATCGTCTGGGGCGGCGTCCTCGCCGTGATCGGGCTGCTCCACCTCGGGTTGACCGGGCTCGCCGGCGCACTCGTGTGGACCTCGACGCCGGCCATCGCACCGCGCGGACCGCGCCCCGGGCGTCCCGAGTTCCAGGTCTTCACGACCGGCGACCTCCGGGACCCGTCGACGCAGGACGCGGTGTTCGGACGCCTGTTCCGGACGACCGAGGACGTGCTGCCCGGCTGGCTGGTCGAGGACGGCGTGGTCCGTCCCGGCGGTCCCGACGACGCGGTCGCGGGTGCCCTCCTGCACCTCGACGACGAATGGGAGCTCGCGATCCTCGACCGCAGGGCCGGCAGCGGCGTGCGACGGGTCCGGATCGAGCTCACCTCCGGGGCGACGGCGTGGGTCTTCACCCCGGTCGTGTAGACATTCCCCATGAGCACCGCGCCGCCCAACGGGTTCCGGAAAGCGCGGTACACGCACGACGACGGCACCGACTACGCCACGATCTTCACTGCCGAGTACGCGGGCCGCGAGTTCGCGACCGACACCTTCGCGACGGCCGACACCCAGTACGAGTACACGATGGTGGGCGACGACGACCTCACCCTGCGGTCGATGCGGGCGCTCGGGGGGCGTCGGGGCGGTGTGATCGGGCCCCGGACGGACCACGTCGTGTTCTGGTTGACCGCGGGCGAGCTCGAGATGCACTTCCCCGACCGCACCCGTGTCGTCAGACCGGGGACCCCGTACATCGCGTCCGCGTCGGAGGCGTACCGGTTCGAGTCGTCCGGCACCGTCTACCACGGCATCCACATCGCGGACGCGTTCCTCCGGGAGGTCGGTCGCCAGCTCGGCTTCCGGCTGCCGGACGGCCCCCTGCTGTTCGACCAGCAGGACGAGGCGATCGCCCGACGCGAGCCCCTGCGTCACCTGATCCGCGAGCTCCAGGGCTCGCTCTTGGACGACCGGGTGACCGGTCCGATGCGCACGGCACTCAACCGGCGGCTGGCGACCGTCGTCCTCGACACGTTCCCGATCCGCAACCGCGGCGAGGACGTCCCTGTCGCGAACCGGCTGCGGGACGCCGTGCGGTTCATCGAGGAGCACGCCGCGGAACGCCCGTCCGTGACGCGGATCGCCGCGGCCTGCGGACTGAGCGAGCGCGGCCTGCAGGAGGTCTTCGCGCGGACCATGGGCACCACACCCCGCCGCTTCCTCCGGGACCACCGACTCGACCGCGCCCGCGACGAGCTGCTGCAGGCCGACGACCCGTCGGTCGGGATGGTCGCGAACCACTGGGGCTTCACGAACCCGGGGCGCTTCGCGCGGGACTACCGCGAGCGGTTCGGAGAGGACCCGGCGACCACGCGCCGCGACCGGTCGAACCCCCGGGTTCGTGC
>NZ_BACW01000217.1:0-2658 GCF_000333315.1 Curtobacterium sp. B8 | reverse complement strand
GCCTCCCGTCGGTGGGTTGCTCCGTCGAGCGGGATCAGGCGCGCGCCCGCTTCTTGTCGACCACGAAGATGTTGCCGGTGGTGACGCCCTCCTCGACCTCCTCGAGGGTGCGACCGCGGCTCTCGGGCACGAACTTCCAGATGAAGAGCAGGGCGAGGAGCCCGACGACCGCGAAGCCGAAGAAGGTGCCGGTGATCCCGGTCGCGGCGACGATCGAGGGGAAGTACAGCCCGAGGAACGCGTTCGCGATCCAGAGGCAGAACACCGCGATGCCCATGCCGAGCGCCCTGATCTGCGTCGGGAAGATCTCGGACAGGATCACCCAGGTGGCGATGTTGAGGAAGGTCTGCATCGACCCGACGAACGCGACGACGAGGAACAGGATCACCCACGGACGCGCCGGGTTGCCCTCGACCAGGGTCATCGACGCGATGCCGATGAGGAAGTGGCAGAGCGTGGTCAGCGAGTAGCCGAGGATGAGCGTCGTGCGCCGGTTGATGCGCTCCATGTTGCGGATGGCGATGAAGCCGCCGATCACCGCGATGACCCCGGGAGCGATGTTGGCGATGAGGGCCGCCTGCTCCTGGAAGCCCGACTCGACGAGCACGGTCTGGCCGTAGTACATGATCGAGTTGATCCCGGTGAGCTGCTGGGCGACGCCGATGCCCGCGCCGACGAGCACGATCCGGACGAGCCACTCGTTGCCGAGGAGGACACGCCAGCCGCTCTCGCGCTGCACCTCGGCCTCGACGGCGTTCGTCCGCTCGATGTCCGCGAGCTCGGCCCTCGCGCGCTCCTCGGACCGGATCTGCCGGAGCACCTCGAGGGCCTCGTCGCCCCGCCCCGCCGAGGCCAGCCACCGCGGCGACTCCGGGACCCGGAGCATGCCGACGAAGAGCGCGATCGCGGGCAGCGCACAGACGGCGAGCATGATGCGCCAGACGCCGTCGCCCTCACCCCAGAGGCTGCCGATGGCCGCGTTCACGACGAAGGCCGCGAGCTGCCCGATGACGATCATGAGCTCGTTGCGGCCGGACAGCGACCCGCGGATCTCGTAGGGCGCGAGTTCGGCGAGGAACACCGGCACCACGGTCGAGGCGCCACCGACCGCCAGGCCGAGGAGCACCCGTCCGACGACCATGACGCCGAAGCTCGGTGCCGCGACGCACGTGACCGTGCCGACGAAGAAGGTCACGGCGAGCAGGATGATCGTCTTCCGACGTCCCCATCCGTCGGCGATGCGACCGCCGAGCATCGCCCCGATCGCCGCGCCGAACAGGAGCGAGCTCGTGACGACGCCCTCGGTGAGGTTCGTCAGACCGAGCTCGGTCCGCATGGGGCGCAGCGCACCGTTGATCACGCCGGTGTCGTAGCCGAAGAGCAGCCCGCCGAAGGTGGCGACGAGTGCCAGCACGCCCAGGCGGCGGCGGTGCGGACCCGTCCCGACCGGGGGCAGGGTGGCGTTCGGTGCGGTCTGCTCGATGTCGACCATCCGGTGACTCCTTCGTCCGTGATCGCGCTTCATCGCGTGCAGCGATCGTAACTCCGATCCATGTCCTGTCAATCGGTCATGGTGTCATCATCGAGGACGTCGCCCAGCGAGGCCATCCCCGCGCCGTGGTCCGTGTACCGACGAACCGTCCGGCGTGCCGCAGCGCTCGCAGCGCCGGCGAGCTTCGGGTCACGACGGGCTGCGTCGGCGACCCGCCCGGCGTGCCCGGCGGTGGAGAGCAACACGTTCGCGAGGGCCCGCGTCCCGCCCTGCTCCGGCACGCCGGCGATCGACCAAGCGGAGCGGACCTGCTCGTCCGGGGTGACCCCGCGACGGGTGCCCATCCGGTGCCAGTCGGACAGTGCGCCCTCGGTGCGGTCGGCGGCCCGGTCGGCCTCGCCCGCGCGGCGGCGAGCGGCGTCACGGGCGGCGTCGTCGGTCAGGGCATCGCGCCCGGTGATCGACTCGGCACGGGCGCGCGCGGCAGCGTCGTCACCGCCGGACTCCGCGATGCGGGCGGCGTGGGCAGCCGCGGCGGCGGCGAGGATCTCCGAACGGTCCATGCCGACGACGCTAACGCCTGCGGGCGACAGCGCACGACCGGTTCGCGTGCACGGACTCCCCCGAACAGCATCGCAGCCCGGACCCGGTACCGATGCCGACGCGATCGGCACACCCACGCACGCCGACCCCCGAACCGACCGAGGCGGTCGCGCCCGCACCGACGCTGAGCCGCATCGCCGCCGGGACGGTCGTCGCGGAACGGGACGTCGCGTCACCGCTCGGCAGCGTCCACTTCCACTTCCGCATGGTGTCCGACGGCGACGGTGTCGATCCTTCCGGGCTCACCACCCTCGTGACGTACTCCTCCGCGGGGCCCGACTCCGCGGAGCCGATCGAGCTCGGCCCCGGCAAGGTCCTCGCGGTGACGAGGGCGTGCAGGTGTTCGGCGACGACCAGTACCTCTACGAGGGCACGACCCTCAACCTCGACCCCCTCGCGCGCTGACGCGCGGCCCGTCACGGCGCCCGAGGCTCAGATCGCAGGGCCCGAGACTCGGGCCCAGCGACACTCCTCGGCACGCGCGCCCAGAGAACTGTCGC
Source organism: Curtobacterium sp. B8 (assembly GCF_000333315.1). Classification (NCBI taxonomy): domain Bacteria; kingdom Bacillati; phylum Actinomycetota; class Actinomycetes; order Micrococcales; family Microbacteriaceae; genus Curtobacterium; species Curtobacterium sp. B8. Next base: position 63 of record NZ_BACW01000217.1, on the reverse strand, counting down.
TCACCCCGAGTCTCGGTCCAGGTCCGACCCGCTCGCGCGCGCCGCGCGCATGGACGGGACGGG
>NZ_BACW01000218.1:0-3120 GCF_000333315.1 Curtobacterium sp. B8 | reverse complement strand
AGCCTCCAGTCCGTCACCGAGCGAGGACCAGAGCCCGCAGCGCGTCCGCCTGCCCGAGCCACCCGACCGGGCGGCCGTCCTCGTCGACGACCGGGAGTCCGGCGGTGTCCGACGCGTCCACCACGTCCTGCACGACGGTGTCGAGCCCGGCGTCGCTGCGGACCGGGACGACGTCGGACAGCACGTCCGTCACCGGGCGGGCCGCGAACTCCACGTCCGTGAGCACCGCGTCCCCGGCGGACCGCGCGGACACGACCCCGGCGAAGCGTCCGTCGGCGTCCAGGACGACGACGGGCGCGCCGCCCCCGGACTCCAGGGCTGCGAGCGCGTCGGCCGCGCTCGCAGCCCTGGACACCACCGGGCCGAGCGGCCGTGCTGCTCCTCCGGCGGTCCGGCCGGAGGGACGTCGGACCGCGAGCGCGGAGTCGGTCAGGTCGACGCCGCGGCGACTGAGCTTGAGCGTGTAGACGGTGTCGCGTGAGAGGACCTTCGACACCGCGGTCGCGATGACGACCGCCACGACGACGGGCAGCACCAGGGCGTAGTCACCGGTCAGCTCGAAGAGCATGATGCCCGCCGTGATCGGTGCCCTCGTCGACCCCGCGAAGACGGCCCCCATCCCCACGACCGCGAACGCCCCGACCTGCCCGTGCAGGGCCGGGTCGACCGTCGCCGCGACCTCGCCGAACGCTGCACCGACCATCGCGCCGATGAACAGCGACGGCGCGAAGACCCCGCCGGAGCCGCCGATGCCGAGGGTCAGCGACGTGGCGAGGACCTTGCCGACGACGAGCACGGCGAGGAAGCCGAGCGCGTACTGCCCGGCCACGCCGTGCTCCAACACCGGGTAGCCGACGCCGTACATCTGCGGCAGCGCGAGCAGGAGCAGACCGAGGAGCACACCGCCGACCGCGGGCCGGAGCCACTCGGGGCCACGGGTCGCCTTCCAGAGCAGGTCGCAGGCGTCCTCGACGAGGTACAGCACCCGCGTGAAGCCGATGCCCACCGCCCCGGCGACGAGCCCGAGCAACGCGAACAGGAGGTACTCCGGCGGCGTGACCCCAGCGATGGCGGGCAGGTGCAGGAACGCCGAGTCGCCGAAGACCGCGCGCCCGACGAGCGCGGCCGTCACGCTCGCGATCGCCACCGCGCCGAAGGACGTCGGGGTGAAGTCGCGGAGGAGCAGTTCGAGGGCGAAGAAGATCCCCGCGACCGGGGCGTTGAACGTCGCCGAGATGCCGCCGGCCGCACCGCACGCGACGAGCGTCTTCACGCGGACCTCGGGCATCCGGGCCCACCGGCCGATCGTCGAGCCCAGCGCCGAGCCGATCTGGATGATGGGTCCCTCCCGGCCGACCGAGCCGCCGGCGCCGATGCAGATCGCGCTCGCGAGGGCCTTCACGACGGCGACGCTGCCACGGATCCGGCCGCCGTTCCGGTCCACCGCGAACATCACCTCGGGGACGCCGTGGCCGCGGGCCTCACGGGCGAAGCGGTGGATGAGCGGGCCGTAGAGGAGCCCGCCGACGACCGGCGCGACGACCACGAAGCCGGCGCCGAGCCACGGGACCCATGGGTTCGCCGGGTGCCCGGTGGTGGCGGAGTAGTCCGCGTGCCCGCTGAAGACCCGGGTGGCGTGCATGATGAGCCACCGGAAGACGACGGCGGCGACCCCGGCTCCGGCGCCGACGACGAGTGCCGGGAGCGCCAGGCGGACGGCGGCTCCGCCGAAGCGGGTCCCGGCGACGCGGACGTGGGAACGGGCAGGAGCGGATGTCGACACGGTCCTCCATCAGTTGTACGGACACAACGATTGTACGCGTACAACTCTGCGGCGTCGAGTGACGGAGATCAGCCCCCGAACGCGGAGACCTCCTCGGGCAGCGGCTCGTCCATCGCCCTGCGGAGCGCCCGCATGCCCGCGATCACCGCCGGTCGGTCCGGTTCGGGCACCCGCTCGAGGACCTGGGCGAGCTCCCGACTGCGCCGCTCGCTGACCTCGTCGACGAGCGCCCGACCCTGCTCGGTCGCGGCGATGAGCACCTCGCGCCGGTTCGTCGAGCCCGGTCGACGCTCCACCCAGCCGCCGGACACCAGTCGGTCAACGTTCCGCGTGAGCGTCGATGGGCCCACCGCCAGACGTTCGGCGAGGTCACCGGCACGCGTCGGGCCGAGCGTCGTGACGAGGACGATGAGGCGGAACTGCGGCACCGTGACGTGCTCCAGCGCCGACGTCAGCGACCTCGCGACGACGCCGAGCAGTCCGCGGGATGCTGCGAGGACTTCATCGAGGTCGGCCATGCTGCCCATCCTCGCAGCCCGTCACATCGCATCCTTGATGCCGCGGCGGACCAGCCAGGCGTTCACCGGGTACGCGCACACGAAGCCGGCCACCATCGCGAGCTGCATCGCCACCCAGAACTCCGGGGAGAATACACTCGCCCGGCCGCCGAACAGCGCCGGGAACACGGCGAGCTGCCAGACCGCCATGAGCCCGTACATGCCGATCTGCCACGCGACGATGCTGAGCGTGTCGGCCTTCAGGGCCGCGACGAGTCCGGCGCGGACGCCGAGGCCGCGCATCGGGGCGATGGCGAAGTACTGGAAGCCGATGCCGAGCAGGTACGCGAGCACGAAGTCCACGACCCACCCGGCGACCATGCGGTCCTGGTACAGCGAGCCGAGCCCGACAAGGGTCCCGATCGCGGGGAACCAGGCGAGGCCGAACTCGCCGAGCAGGTCACCGAGTGCACAGCCGGCGCCGCAGTGGCTGGTGTCGATCGCGGTGCCCGCCCAACGCCCGTGGTCGGCCGCTGTGGCCCGGCCCCGGCGGAGGTAGAAGACGAGCCAGACGACACTGCCGAACAGCATCGTGAGCGGCCACACGAGCGCCATGACCCGCATCTGCGGCGGGTGCCGGACGACGTCGAACGCGACGAACACCGCGCAGGCGACCGCGACGGCCAGGAGCACCGCGCAGAGCGCGGTGAGCGGGGACGGGAAGGCAGGCGCACCCAGCTCGACCACGCGACACCTCCGGACTTGTACGGCTACAACGACGGACCGAGCCTACGGTCGGGCCGATCCGCCGTTCCCAGCCGGGTGGGCGACGGACGGGAG
>NZ_BACW01000219.1:0-2009 GCF_000333315.1 Curtobacterium sp. B8 | reverse complement strand
CCGCCCCGTGCAGATGTCGGTTCCCGCTGCAGCCATCCGCAACTCGGTTGTGCACAACGTTGTTGTGTGCAACACTCGGAGCATGCCGGTGACCGACGAGATGGTGTGCTTCTCGCTCTACGCGGCGTCCCGGGCGACGACCCAGGCGTACCGCGCCCTGCTCGAACCGTGGGGACTGACCTACCCGCAGTACCTGGTGCTCGTCACCCTCTGGATCGAGGGCGACCAGACCGTGTCGTCCCTCGGCGACCACCTCCGACTCGACTCGGGCACCCTCTCGCCGCTGTTGCGCCGGATGGAACAGACCGACCTCGTGCGTCGTGAGCGCCGGAGCACCGACGAGCGCGTCGTCAGCGTGACGCTCGGCGAGCGGGGCCGCTCGATCCGGCCCGAGCTGGCGCACGTCCCGGCCCGCATCGCCCAGGGCATGGGCCTGTCCGACGAGCAGGCCGCACTCGAGCTCATCTCCACGCTCCAGCGCCTCACCGCCACCATGCACGCTGCCGCGGAGCCCCAGCAGGCCGCCGCGCAGCACCACTGACCCCACGAAGGAAGGAACCACATGGAAGCCCTCTACACCGCCGAGGCCCTCTCCACCGGTGCCGGCCGCGACGGCCGCGTCGCGACCAGCGACGGCTCGTTCGCGCTCGACCTCGCGATCCCGAAGGAGATGGGCGGCTCCGGAGCCGGCACGAACCCCGAGCAGCTCTTCGCCGCCGGGTACGCCGCCTGCTTCCACTCCGCGCTCCAGGGCGTCGCCCGCGCGCAGAAGGTGAAGATCGCCGACTCGTCCGTCGGCGGCCGCGTCCAGATCGGCCCGAACGGCAACGGCGGCTACCAGCTCGCCGTCCTGCTCGAGGTCGTGCTGCCCGGGCTCGAGCACGACCAGGCCCAGGCCCTCGCGGACGCCGCGCACCAGGTCTGCCCGTACTCGAACGCGACCCGCGGCAACATCGACGTCACCATCACCGTCTCGGAGGACTGAGCATGACCGACACCATCCCCACCACCATGCGCGCCGTCGTCCACCACGAGTTCGGCGAGCCCGCCGACGTGCTGACCACCGAGGAGCGCCCGGTCCCGACCCCCGGCGCCGGCGAGGTCCTCGTCCGCACCGTCCTCTCCCCCATCCACAACCACGACCTGTGGACGATCCGCGGCACCTACGGCTTCAAGCCCGAGCTGCCCGCAGCCTCCGGCACCGAGGCACTCGGCGTCGTCGAGGCCCTCGGCGACGGCGTCACGAACCTGTCCGTCGGCCAGCGCGTCGCCGGCGGCACCTTCGGCGTGTGGGCCGAGCACTACACCGCGAACGCGGCCGGCCTCGTGCCGGTGCCGGACGACATGTCCGACGAGGCCGCGGCACAGCTCGTGTCGATGCCGTTCAGCGCGATCAGCCTGCTGCACTCGCTCGACCTGCACGAGGGCGACTGGCTCATCCAGAACGCCGCGAACGGCGCCGTCGGGCGCATGGTCGCGCAGCTCGGCAAGGCCCGGGGCATCAACGTGATCGGGCTCGTCCGCCGCGCTGCCGGTGTCGAGGAGCTCCGCGAGCAGGGCATCGACCGCATCGTGGCCACCGACGCCGACGACTGGCAGGACCAGGTCCGCGCGATCACGGGCGGCGCACCGATCATCGCGGGCGTGGAGTCCGTCGGTGGCAAGGCCGCCGGTGACCTCGCCTCCGTCATGGGCGAGAACGGCACCCTCGTCGTGTTCGGCGCGATGGCCTCCCCCACGCTCGAGATCCCGTCGGGCAAGGTCATCTTCGGCCAGCTCACGGTCAAGGGCTTCTGGGGCGCCGTCGTCAGCAAGACGATGGACGCGCCGCTCAAGCAGCAGCTCTTCGGCGAGCTCATCACCCGCGTACTCGACGGGTCGCTGACGCTCCCCGTCTCCGAGGTCTTCCCGTTCGAGGAGGCCCGTGCGGCTGCGCGCGCCAGCGACACCGCGGGCCGCGTCGGCAAGGTGCTCCTGCGCCCGTAGCGGGCCCAGCAGACGGACTGGAG
>NZ_BACW01000220.1:0-300 GCF_000333315.1 Curtobacterium sp. B8 | reverse complement strand
CCGAACTGCTCGGCTGCGTCGAAAACATCAAGAACGGCAATACCAGCCTAGTCGAAAACATCTTCATGCCGCCTAGCGATGCGGACATCGAGGATGCGGCCTTTCGCGCGTTGCGCGACAGCGGGATCCGCGGCACCGTCGCGCGCGCCACACAGGCCCGTCACTTCGATCCGCAGTTCTGCGAAACCTCGGCTGAGCAGGCCGAGCGCGTCGGACGGCTCGCCGCGGGCTGGCACGGCAGCCACGACGGCCGGCTGCGCCTGTCGATTGGCCCGTTGCTGCCCTGGGTCGTCGATGAGG
>NZ_BACW01000221.1:0-11024 GCF_000333315.1 Curtobacterium sp. B8 | reverse complement strand
CTGCCGGGGTTGACGATCTGAAGATCGTGCACGTGCCCGCGGACGCGATCAACGCGGTGGACCGGAAGTGGGGTGCGGCGCTCCTCGGCGACAAAGCGAACAGCTCCGTGTTCGACAACAGCAAGGTGCGGTCCCTGGTGCCGTGGTACCGGCCGCGGATCCCCTACCGGCAGGGTGTGCGCGAGGTCATCGCCTGGTACGAGGCGCACCCGGAGGAGCAGGTCGTCGACGAGCGGCTCGACGGGCTGATGGACGAGCTCGCCGAGCGCTGGGCGGTGTAGCGCGCGCTGCGCCGCGGCGCGCGGACCGCGGCGCGGCACGGCGCGCGGGCCGCGCCACGCGGCGGCGCACAACGGAAGACACCCGGAACCACGTGATCGCGTGGTTCCGGGTGATTTCGGTTGTGCGGAGCGAGCGAGCGCGAACCGTGGCAGTGGGGTGCCGCCGAGGGCGAGGTCCGCGACGAGCTCGCCGAGGAGGGGCGCGAACTTGAAGCCGTGGCCCGAGAACCCGGTCGCGACGGTGAGCGGACCGCGGCGGTCGATGACGAAGTCCTCGTCCGGCGTGGTGTCGTACAGGCAGCTGATGAACGTCGGCTTCGTCGCGTCCACGCCGGGCACGTACCGCGTCACGTAGGCCTGCAGCCGCTCCGCCTCCGCGGGCACCGGCACGAAGTCGCGGCGGTCCGGGTCGACGACGGGACCGGTGCCGTGGAAACCGACCTTCACGCCCTCACCGGGTGTCAGCAGGCCGTAGACCCCGTCGCCCTCGCCCCAGTGCACGAAGCTCGGCCACGCCGCGTCCGGCAGGTGGCTGGGGAAGTGGGCCGGCTGCTCCTGGGTGACGCGGACGGCCGGGAGGCCCGCCCCGCGTCCGGCGAGCAGGGCACCGACCAGCGTGGGGGCCCAGGACCCGACGGCGGCCACCACGGACGCGGTCCGGACCGTCTCGACGTCGACGTCATCGCTGATGAACGACACCGTGGCGTCGTCGCCGTGGTCCTCGATGCCCGTGACGCGTGTGCCGAACCGGAGGTCGGCGAGCCCGGTCCGCTCCGCGAGCGTCAGGAAGACCTCGAGCGCCGCGGCGGACCGGATGCGTCCCGCCGTCGCATGCGCCAGGACGTGCCCTTCGAAGGCGATGCCGGGCCACCGGGCAGCGGCGTCGTCGGGCGAGAGCGTCTCGTGCGGGACACCCGCGTCGGTCAGCGCGGCGGCGATCGCGTCGACGGCATCGGGGCGACCGTGGTCCACGGCGCCGGTCCGGTCGATGAGCGTCGTGCCCGACCGCCGCTCGAGCGCTTCCCACAGGTCCAGTGCCCGCGTGGTGAGGTCCACGTACTCGGCGTCGGCGTACCCCTGCCGGAAGATGCGGCTCGCACCGTGCGAGGAACCGCGGTCGTGGCCGCGGCCGTGCTGCTCGAGGAGGAGGACGCGCTCGCCGCGGGCGGTCAGCGCGAACGCCGTCGCGGCGCCGACGATCCCGCCGCCGATGACGACGTGGGTCGTGGAGAGGGAAGCCATGGAGCGAGCGTAGTGCTCGGCGATCGTGGAGCGAGTGACGGGAATCGAACCCGCGCTACCAGCTTGGGAAGCTGGAGTTCTACCATTGAACTACACTCGCGCATCCCGCTCGGCGGGACGTCGACAACCCTACCGGATTCTCCGCTGGATGCCAGCCGAACGCGCTCCGGGGGCTGCGGGGCGGCCGCGATCCGTGCCTCCAGGCCGGTGTCCGTGTAGGCGCTGTGAGCCGCCCGCCGTGACGGACAGGTGTCGTGCTCGTGTGTACCGTCCAGGGGGATCCGACCGAGTGACGACCCGAGGAGGAACCGGATGGTCAGGCATCCCCTCATCGACGACGTGGTCGGCCCGGCGCTCATGGTGGACTCGGCATCGTCGGTGGTGTGGCTGACCGACGCGTTCGCCTCGCTGCTCCGCCGTGCCTCGGCCGCGGGCCGGACCGTGGTGCTGCGGACGGGCCCCGGCGCCGCGCTGACACCGGCACTCCGGCACGCCCTCGGTGCGCACGGTGCCGCCTGGGCCGTCGCCGACCACGACGGCACCCTCCGCGACGGCCGGACCGGCGCCGCGGCCTCCGGCATCGAGGACTTCGTGCACCGGGGTCCCGAACTGGTCGGGACCCCGTCGCCCGAGCACCCGGTGTCGTCGGACTCGGTCCGGCAGATCAGCATCGACCTCACCCTCCGGCACCACGAGGGCCGAGCGGTCGACATGGGCTCGGCGATCGAGGCCCTGTGCGACACGGTCGGCGCGTGCCCGACGCGGTGGGGGACCGCCGAGCCGTTGACGGTCCCGTGGGACCGGTGGGTGGTGACGCAGTACGCGAAGCACGAGGCGCCCGCGGTCTCCACGTCCTACGCGATCGGCGACGGCTTCTCGGCGACCATGACCGCGCACCTGCTGGACGGGGTCGTCATCGAGACGATGTCCGCCGTGCTCACGGTGCCGGAGGAGCACGCCGACCCCTCGCTCGCGCCGCGCATGTTCGATGCCGTGCAGCGGGTCGCCGACCAGGTCGAGCCCGTCTTCGGCGTGGTGATGCAGCGCCGGGGCGACGCCGACCACCTCGTCCGCGCGGTGTCGCACGGGGAGCCGTCGCCGCTCGCCGTCGTCGTCGGTCCCGAGGCCGCCGAGTTCCTCGACCGTGACGGGGTGTGGCCGCCACCGCGGACCTCGACCACGACCTTCGGGACCCGTGGACGTCACGCGGACGACGATGCCGCCGACGGAACCGACGCGGGGCTCATCGTCCGCTTCGAGGACGGGTGGGAGGCGCTCGAGGCCTTCCTGGACCGCATCGACGAGGACCGCTTCCTGCAGCTGGTCGGCGGCGCACCGCTCGACCCCGCGCACGAGGACGGCCACGTGGGCGCTCCGGTCAGCGGAGGTCCCGGTGCCGCGTGACGTGACGCTCCTCTGCCGGCAGCCGGTGGAGATCCGCGACGTCGCCGAGGCCCTGCTCATGCACGACGAGACCTGGGGCGTCCGGGCCCTCGACGACGGCCCCGTGCTGCAGGTCTGCCGCGACGCGACCCACCCGGTGCTCACCGTGCTCGGGGTGCGGCGGGTGGACGCCTTCGACGAGGTCGAACGGATCCTGCCGGAGGCGCCGACGCTCGAGGTGCCGCTGTGGTGGGTCGACGTGGTGACCCCGGCGGGGCCGGACGGCGAGTCGGGGATCTCCGCGGCACTCGAGGCCGCGATGGACCTCGATGCCGTCTGTCTCGTCCACGGCGACTGAGCCCGGGCCGTCGGGATTCGCGTGGCCCGCTGCCGGAGTCGCGGTGCGGTGCGGTGCGGTGTCGATCGTCTTCGCACAACCGAAAACGAACCGAACCAGCGCGATCATCGGCGCGAACTGACTTTGGTTGTGCGAACGCGAACGCGGATCGCAACGCGAACGCGAACGCGAACCGGGCCGGGCGCCGCTCAGTCCCGGTCGTGCATCGCGGCGAGCCGCTCGTTGTACGCCCTGAGGTCGGCGTCGCCGTCGCGGTCGGCCTTCCGGTCGAGCCGCTTGGCGTCACGCGTGTCCGACCGCACCCAGTTCCGCACCACGAGCAGTGCGACGAAGACCATCGGGAGCTCGCCGGCACCCCAGGCGATCCCGCCGCCGGTGTGCTGGTCGGCCAGGAGCGCAGCGTCGTTCGTCTGCCCGAGCGCGTGGAACCAGTCGACCGCGAACACGGACTCGGACGTCATGACGGCCACGCCGAAGAACGCGTGGAACGCCAGCGTCGCGAGCAGCGCGATGATGAGGATGGGGTACTGCGGCCGGGCGGGGCCGGGGTCGACGCCGACGAACACCCAGAAGAACAGGTAGCCGCTCAGGACGAAGTGCACGACCATCACGACGTGCCACTCGTGCGACTGCATCGCGTACTCGAAGGCCGGCGTGAAGTAGAACACCACGAGGGAGCCGGCGAAGACCACCCCGGCGACCGCGGGCTTCGCCATGAACTGCATGTACCGCGAGTGCACGAACAGCATGAGCCACTCGCGGGCGCCGCGCGAGCCGTCGTTGCGCACCGGCAGGGTCCGCAGGGCGAGCAGCACCGGTCCGCCGAGCACGAGCGGCAGCGGCACGAACATCATGAGCAGCATGTGCTGCACCATGTGCGACGAGAAGTGGATCATGCCGTACACGGCCGGTCCGCCCGAGGTCGTCCAGATGAAGAGCGCGCAGCCGACGAGCCACGCGATCGTCCGGCCGACGGGCCAGGCGTCGCCGCGCTTCCGGAGCTTCCGCACCGCGAGCAGGTACCAGACGGCCCCGGTCACGGCGAGCGCGGCCCACACCCAGTCCCAGTGCCACTCGGTGAAGTACGTGTGCAGGGTCTGCGTCGGCGGGTACGGGTAGCCGATGAGCCCGGAGCGGGTGTCGTCGCCGGTCTCGGGAGTCTGGGGGATCGGCGGCTGCGAGCGGGACACCGCCACCGAGACGCCGATCGCCACGGCCATGAACACGATCTCGGCGAGCGCGAACCGGGTGAACGCCCGGCGGTCGAGCGGTGACCGGAGCAACGCCGGCACGAGCCGTCGGCGCTGCACGACCCCCGCGAGCCCGAGCAGCACGAGGATGACGGCCTTCGTCGTGATGAGCCAGCCGTACGGCGTGGTGACCAGGTCGAGCGGGCCGGTGAGACGCAGCGACGCGTTCACGATCCCGGAGAACGCGACGGCTCCGAAGGACCAGCCGGCCAGGGTCGAGTACCGCGACACGACACGACCGGTCGCACCCTTCGTGCGGGTGCGCAGGAGCAGCACTGCGACGAGGCCACCCGCCCAGACGCACACGCCGACGAGGTGCACCGCGAGCGAGTTCACGGCGTTCGCGTGCTCGAGCGACCCGGCGGCGTGGCCGGACAGTGCGAGGGGGAGCAGCGCGAAGAGCGCGAGGACGGTCGCGACGGCCAGGGTCGTCACCCGGGTCGCGAACGTGGCGACGACGGTCGCGAGCAGGACCGCCGCCGCGGAGACCACGAGCGCCTGCCCGATCTCGACCTGGAAGGCGAAGAGCAGGAAGTTGCGCGCGAACACCGGGGAGGTCAGCGGCACGCCGAGCGTGTTCGCCCCGGTGAGCACGATGCCGACGACCGCGGCCAGGAACCACACGCTCCCGGTCGCTGCCGCCCACCGGGTGGCCCGGTGCTGCACGCTCGAGACGGCCCCGTGGTCCTGCTTGCGTGCCGGCAGCGCGAACGCCGCGACGATGAGCAGGCCGATCGTCACCGCCGCCATCGTGTCGTGCACCGCGCGCGCGACGGGCAGGCCGTAGGTGACGAGGTCGCCGGCGGAGACGAGCTGCTGGTCGGAGCCGAACGCGCCGGTCAGCACCATGCCGAGGACGGCGAGGGCTGCGGCGAGGGGGACGGTGATCACCAGGACCGTCGCGACGGTGGACGTGCGCGCGGTGACGGGCGCCGATTCCGGCGCCGCGCCTCCGGACGGGGGTGCGGAGGACGTGACGGTCATGACCGTCCAATGGTAAGCGCCCCAGCCTGGGCCCACGCCGCCGGTTCCCGGGCGACGCGCCAGCGGTGCCCGGGCCGTGCCGGTGGGGAGGGGCGCGGTGTGCGTCCGCAACGCCGGCTGCGGTCCGCCCCGGGCCGCCTCAGTCCCGGTGCTCCCAGATGCCCTCGCTGCCGACGCCGACGAACCCGACGGCCTCGTTCACGTCGAGCATCGGCCGGTTCTCCTCGGCGTTGAAGGTGATGATCGACGGGCGCCCGGGGAACGCCTGTTCGACGGACGCGATCCCCTCGACCTTGAGCAACCACCCGAGCCGGTGTCCCCGGTGCTCCCGGAGCACGAGCGTGTCCCACTGCATGACCGCCCGACCGGGGTCGTCCGGGACGGCGAGCTGCGTGAACCCGACGAGCGACCCGGAGGCGACGTCCTCCACGGCGACCGTCACCATCGTCCGCGGGGCCCGGTCGAGCTCGGCCTCCTGCTCACGGAGGCGGTCGGCGTCCCAGACGTCCTCCGGCTCCTCCATGTCGCCCTCGGGTGCGTCGGTCGACATCCGCGTGCGCAGCAGGGCGACGCCGTCGAGCCAGCGCTCGGGAGTGCGCCCCGTCCACCGGTGCGTCCGGTACGCGTCCCCGGCGGCCGACACCGCTCGCGCCCGCGCCGCGCCGACCACCGCGACGTCTGCCGGCAGTGCGAGCCGACTGATCCGGTTCACCTGCCCGAACCGCCACCCGCGGCGGGTGAGGAAGCGGACCCCCGCCTCGTCGGCGGGGACCGCGCCGTGTCCCGTCGGCGCCTGCAGGTACCCGTCGCCCGACGCGGGGCCGACCTGCCGCGACACCGCGTACGTCTTCCACTGCGTCCGACCCTGCTCCCGAGCGATCCGCTCGACGTGGTCGGCCAGCAGGGTGCCCACGCCGCGGCCCTGGTGCGCCGGGTCGACGCCGACGGCGAGCCAGCAGTTCGTCGTCCCCGGCTCCTCCTTCGAGTCGTACGAGGCCGCACCGACGACCGTGCCCGAGGCGTCCCGCGCGACGAAGAGCCGGCTCGGGGCGCCGGGTGTGTGGCACATCGGCAGGTACTCGTCGGCGGTCCAGGCCAGCTCGGGGAGCCCGTGCACGGCGGCCTCCGCGCGGTCGGACACCGCGAGCCATGCCCGGAAGGCCGCCACCCGGGCGGGGTCGTCGTGCATCGTGGTGGGGACGTCGAGCTCCTCGACGGTGTACGGCGGTCGACCGGCGGTCGTCATCGTCCTGCTCCTGTTCGCTCCCCGACCCTGGGCAGCCTGACAGATATCGATGCGGTCCCCCGGCCGCTAGGCTTCCAGCGTGCTGCTCTCCGACCGCGACATCACCGCCCAGCTCGCCGACGGACGCATCGGGCTCGACCCGTACGACGCGTCGCTCGTGCAGCCCTCGAGCATCGACGTCCGGCTCGACAAGTACTTCCGGCTGTTCGACAACCACAAGTACCCCCACATCGACCCGGCCGAGGACCAGCCCGAGCTCACCCGCCTGGTGGAGACCGACCCGGACGAGGCGTTCGTCCTGCACCCGGGGGAGTTCGTGCTCGGGTCGACGTTCGAGGTCGTCAGCCTGCCGGACGACATCGCGGCGCGCCTCGAGGGCAAGAGCTCGCTCGGACGCCTCGGTCTGCTGACGCACTCGACGGCCGGCTTCATCGACCCGGGCTTCTCGGGCCACGTGACGCTCGAGCTCTCGAACGTCGCGACCCTGCCGATCAAGCTCTGGCCGGGCATGAAGATCGGGCAGCTCTGCTTCTTCCAGCTCTCCAGCCCCGCCGAGAAGCCGTACGGCTCGGCCGAGTACCAGTCCCGCTACCAGGGGCAGCGGGGCCCGACGGCGTCCCGGTCGGCGCAGAACTTCCACCGGACGGACGTCTCCACGCGCGACTGACCGCAGGCGCATCGACTGACCGCAGAAGCATCGACGCTCCGCGATATAGCAGGAGCAATCCCAGCAGTGCATTGTGGCGAACCCCAGTGCATGGGTCGCAACATTTCGCATTCTGTGTATCGTGGCCGCATGTCCGCAGTCCTCCCCAGGCCCGCGCCGCCAGTGTCGGCGGCCGAGCTCATCCGTGGCGCCCGCGTCCGCGCGGAACTGACCCAGGTGCAGCTCGCCGTCCGGGCCGGCGTCACGCAGAGCGTCATCAGCACCTACGAGAACGGTCGTCGTGACCCGTCTCTGGCGGCGCTGCAGCGGCTGCTGCGCGCAGCCGGCTTCACGGCGACCATCGAACTCGAGCCGATCGAGGAGCCGCCGCCGCTGCGGGAACGGGTCGCCGCCGCCCGGTCCGAGCTCCGCGACATCGTGCACCGGTTCGGTGGCCGGAACCCGCGCCTCTTCGGGAGCGTCGCGCGGGGTCAGGACGGGCCGGAGAGCGACGTCGACCTCATGGTGGACCTCGGGACGGGTCTCGGGATCTTCGCGCTGATGCGGATGCAGGACGAGGCCGAACAGCTGCTGTGCGCCCGGGTCGACGTGGTCGACGCCGCCGGGATGGACCCGCGGGTCGTGCGGGAGGCGGTCCCACTGTGACCCGGGGGACGGGGGAGCGCCTGGACGACGTCGTCCGGGCGTGCGAGCTGATCCGCGGCTACGTCGGTGACGACGCGCTCCCGGAACTGCTCGTGTACGACGCCGTGCGGATGCGACTCGTCGAGATCGGCGAGGCGGTGCGCATGCTGCCGGACGAACTGACCGCCGCCGAGCCGAGCATCCCGTGGCGGAAGGTCTCGCTCCTCGCCGAGCGGCTCACCCGGCGTTCGTTCGACACCACGCCCGCGGTGGTCCTCGGCACCGCGCGGACCGACGTCCCGCACCTCTGCGCGGCGGCTCGGCGCCTGCGGGCGGCCCACGCCGACGACGTGGCCGTCTGACGGCCGGGAGGCGCGGGGCGGGCCGGCACCGTGCCTCCCGGCCGGTGCGTGGTCGCGCCGGGAGCAGTCGTGGTGTGGACGCGGGACGGCCCCGTCTCGCGGTGCGAGACGGGGCCGTCCGTGTGCTGTGTGTGCGGCAGTGCTGCGATCAGCCCTGCTTGGCGAGCTGCTCGAGCGTGTCGTTGCCCTTGTAGGCCTCGACCGCGTTGTCCTTCGTGACGAGGATCGGGGTGAGCTCGACCGTCGGGACGACCTTCACGCCGTTGTCGTTGTTCTTGTCGGAGACCGTCTTCGGGGTCTTGCCGTCAGCGAGGTCCGACACCAGGTCGATGGCGGCCTGGGCCTCCTCCGTGGTGTTCTTGTAGATCGTCGAGTACTGCGTGCCCTTCATGATGAGCGGGATCGACGCGGTCTCGGAGTCCTGACCGGTGATGACGGGGGTGTCCTTGCCGGCGGCCTTCGTCGCGGTCAGGATCGCCCGGGCGAGGGTGTCGTTCGGCGAGAGGACGCCGTCGAGCTTGGTGCTGCCCGAGTAGTACTGCGAGAGGAGGTCCGTCATGCGCGACTGGGCGTTCTGCGCGAGCCAGCCCTTGGTCTGGACCTTCTGGAAGGTCTCCTGGCCGGACACGACCTTGACCGTGCCGTCCTTGATCTTCGGCTCGAGCACGTCCATCGCACCGTTGAAGAAGACGGTCGCGTTGGCGTCGTCAGCCGAACCCGCGAAGAGCTCGATGTTGTAGGGGCCGTCGCCCTTCTTGGCCTTGAGGCCGTCGAGGAGCGCCTGCGCCTGGAGCTGGCCGACCTTGAAGTTGTTGAACGCCACGTAGTAGTCGACGTTCTTCGTGTTCAGGATGTTGCGGTCCCAGGCGATGACCGTGGCGCCCTGCGCCTTGGCCGCCTTGACCTGCGAGCCGAGCTGCGAGCCGTCGGCCGCACCGATGATGACGGCCTTGGCGCCCTTGGTGACCATGCTCGAGATCTGCGACTGCTGGTCGGGGACCGGGTTGCCGGCGTTGGCGTACTGGATGTCGGCCTTGAAGCCGGCGTCCTCGATCGACTTCTTGAACGCGGCGCCCGCGAGCACCCAGTTCTGCGAGGTCTTCGCCGGCAGCGCGACGCCGATGAGGTCGCCCTTCTTGATGGTCGCACCCGAGCTGCTGCCCGAGTCCGAGGTTCCGCGTGCGGAGCAGCCGCTGAGGGCGAGGCCCGCGACGAGGGCCAGACCGATGCCGGCGATGAGCTTCTTGCGCATGAGATTGCTTTCTCTTCGTTGAGGGGTTGGTGCTGTGGTGATGGGGATTCGTGCGCCGGGCGGACGGGTGCCCGCCCGGCGCCACGTGCTACTGGACGTTGACCTTCTCCGGCTGGTCCTCGATGGACCGCGGCTGCTGGGCAGCGACCGTGTTCTGCTCGGTGTCCTTGCGCTGGAACTGGCGCATCATGCCGCCGATCAGCGAGGGACGACCCTGGGACTTCGAGTAGACGTCGAAGGCGACGGCGACGAGCAGGACGAGACCACGGATGATCTGGACCTTGTTCGACTCGATGCCCATGAGCTGGAGGCCGTTCGACAGGAGCGCCATGACGAGACCACCGATGATGGAGCCCGAGATGGTGCCGATGCCACCGGCGACCGCGGCGCCACCGACGAACACGGCGGCGATCGCGTCGAGCTCCCAGCCGGTGCCGTCCGCGGGGCCCGAGGCGTTCGAGTACCCGACGAAGACCATGCCGGCGATGGCGGCGAGGACCGACATGTTCGCCATGACGAAGAAGTTGACCTTGCGGGCGCTGACGCCGGAGAGGACGGCCGCGTTCGAGTTGCCGCCGACCGCGTAGACCTGGCGACCGAAGATCGTGTTCTTCGTGATGAAGCCGTAGAGGATCGTGAGGACGCCGAGGATGATCGCGACGATCGGGACCGAGGTGCCGACCGGGCCGGCGCCGAACAGGTAGGTCGCGATGAGCGTGACGACGACGAGCACACCGGTGCGGACCACGGAGACCCACAGCGGCGGGACCTCGGCCTGCATCTTGCGACGGCGGGCGCGGCCGCGGATCTCGATGATGATGAGCGCGATGATCGTCACGAGGCCGAGCAGCAGTGTGCCGTTCGAGTAGCCGAAGTCGGGGCCGAAGTCACCGAGGAAGCCCGCGCCGATGCCGTTGTAGGAGTCCGGCGTCGGCACCGAGGTCGACTGGCCGATGATCTGGTTCGCACCGCGGAAGATGAGCTGACCGGCCAGCGTCACGATGAACGCGGGGACCCGGACGAACGCCACCCAGAAGCCCTGCCACGCGCCGACGAGCGCGCCGACGCCGAGGCCGAGCAGGATCGCCGCCCAAGCGGGCCACTGCCAGACGGACATCGACTGCGCGACGATGATGCCGACGAACGCCGCGACCGAACCGACCGAGAGGTCGATGTGGCCCGCGATGATCACCATCACCATGCCGAGCGCGAGGATGAGGATGTAGGAGTACTGCAGGAACAGGTTGATCACGTTGGTGGGCTCGAGGATGAGCCCGTTCGTGCGCCATGCGAAGAAGGCGACGATCACGATCAACGCGATGATCATGCCGTACTGGCCGATGCTGTTGCCCTTGCCGAAGAGCAGTCTGAGGTT
>NZ_BACW01000222.1:0-1333 GCF_000333315.1 Curtobacterium sp. B8 | reverse complement strand
GGAACCCGACCCTGTTCCGTTCGGCCCGTCCCGATGGAGTGATGCCATGCCGATCCGACCAACCCCGCCCGTGCACCCGCGCGGAGGGTCCTTCACCCGGCGGAGCCTGCTCGCCGCAGGCGCCGCGGCCGCCACCGTGCTGCCGCTCGCCGCCTGCTCGAGCCCGCTCGCCGCGGGCATCGCCGGTGCCCCGCTCAACCCGGAGACCCTCGTCTTCTGGAACCTGTTCGGCGGCGGTGACGGCGCCCGCATGCAGCAGATGGAGGCGGGCTACGCCAAGCAGCACGGCGGCCCGTCCTCGATCCAGGCGACGACGTTCGCGTGGGGCAACCCGTACTACTCGAAGGTGACACTCGCCACCGTCGGCAACAAGCCGCCGGACGTCGCGATCGCCCACCTGACCCGCGCGAAGCCGCTGTGGGACGGCGACCTCCTCGACCCGATCACCTCGGACGACCTGGCGAGCGTCGGCCTGAGTGCCAGCGACTTCAACCAGAAGGCGTGGACGGCGCAGAAGACCGACGGGAAGAACATCTGCATCCCGCTCGACACGCACCCGTTCGTCCTGTTTTACAACGTTGACGTGTGCCAGAAGGCCGGGCTGATCGACAGCGACGGCAAGCTCAAGGACCTGTCCGGGCTCGACGCGTTCGAGAAGGCCCTCGCGGCGGTGTCGAAGGTCACCGGCGGCGTCGCGCTCAACGTGGCGAACGTCAGCGAGATCGCCACCCCGTGGCGCTTCTTCTGGACCATGTACAACCAGATCAACGGTTCGACGCCCTTCATCAGCGACGGCGGCTCCAAGCTGACCGTCAACGAGGACAACTACACGAAGGTCACCTCGATGACCGAGAAGTGGGTGAAGAACGGCTGGCTCAACAAGGGCCTCGACTACGCCACCGCCGAGACGCTGATGTTCACGGGCAAGGCCGGGTTCTTCATGCAGGGCGAGTGGGAGATCAGCACCGCGCAGTCGATCAAGGGCCTGAAGTTCGGCATGGCGCCGATCCCGCAGCTCTTCGACAAGCCGGCCACCCAGGCCGACTCGCACACGTTCATCCTGCCGCGGAAGGACCGCACGCCGGAGCAGCGCAAGGCGCACATGCTGTTCATCAAGCAGATGCTCGAGCAGAGCATGACCTGGGCCGAGGGCGGGCACGTGCCGGCCTACATGCCCACGTTCGACAGCACGGCCTACAAGAAGCTCGAGCCGCAGTCCGACTACGCGTCCGCTGCCGAGAGCGCCGTCTTCGACGACCCGGCCTGGTACGGCGGCTCCGGATCGACGTTCGAGAACACGGTCGGGGCGCAGCTCGCCCTCGTGCAGCAGGGC
>NZ_BACW01000223.1:0-4482 GCF_000333315.1 Curtobacterium sp. B8 | reverse complement strand
GTCTTCGGCACGATGCAGATCCCCCGGTTCGGCGCGGACTACGACCGCCCGATCGGCGAGGGCACCGACCGCGAGAAGGTCCTCAACACCATCGGCCTCGGGCACTACCAGGACACCGCGATGCCCGGAGCCGAGGGCAACTTCGCCGTCGCGGGCCACCGGGTCACGTACGGCAAGCCGCTCAACCAGATCGCTGACCTCCAGGACGGCGACGCGGTCGTGGTGCGGGTGACCGACAAGGCGACGAAGTTCGACGTCTGGTACGTCTACAAGGTCACGGACTCGCAGATCGTCACCCCGGACAAGATCGAGACGATCGCGCCGGTCCCGAACAAGCCCGGGGTCGAACCCACGGCCGACGACCGCTGGCTGACGCTGACGGCCTGCCACCCGATGTGGTCCGCTGCCCAGCGCTACGTCGTGCACGCCAAGCTCGACTACTGGATGCCGGTGTCCGAGGGCACGCCGAAGGAGCTCGCCAAGTGATCTTCCCGCTCGTGTGGCGGATCCTGCCGGGTCCGACAGCGCTCAAGGTGATCGAGCTGGTCGTCCTGCTCGCCGCGATCGTGTTCGTGCTCTTCACGTGGGTGTTCCCGTGGATCGCGGCCGACATCCTGCCGCCACCCGACGGCACCGTCGACTCGACACCGTCACCCTGACGCGAACACGGACACAGACGCGGGCACGGACGCGGACGCGGCTGCTCGCCGGAGCACCCGCTGGCCCGTTCAGACCGTCGTCGTCACCCGCGAGGCGCCCGACGCGGTCCGACGCACCGCGATGCGCTCCGGGATCCGCTGCTTCAGCTCGTCGACGTGACTGACGATCCCGACCTGCCGTCCGCCCGCGGTCAGGCGCGCGAGCTGCACCAGCACGCCGTCGAGCGCCTCCGGGTCGAGCGTGCCGAACCCCTCGTCGACGAACAGCGTGCCGAGCGACACACCGCCGGCCTCGGCCTGCACGACGTCGGCGAGCCCGAGCGCCAGGCAGAGCGAGACGGTGAACGTCTCGCCGCCCGACAAGCTGCGCGGATCGCGCACGGTGTCGGTGGTGTGGTCGTGGACGGCGAGCGCGAGCCCGGTCCGGCGTGCACGTGACCCCGACTCTCGCTCATCCGAGGTCTCGAGGGTGAATCGTCCCGCGAGCATGTTCCGGAGCCGGTCGTTCGCGGCCGCGACGACGTCCTCGAAGCGGCGCATGAGCACGTAGGTGCCGAGGGTGATCCCGGACGGGTTGACCGCGGTCGCACCGTTCGCGACGTCGGCGAGCCGGACGACCGCTCGGCTCCGGACACTCGTCTCGTCGCGTGCTCGCACCGCGGCGGCGAGGTCCGTGGCGCAGCGACGCGCTGCGGCGGCCCGGTCGGTGGCGGTCACCGCCGCCCGGGTGGCCTCGTCGAGCACGGCGGCAGCGCTGGCCCGGTCGGCCGCGGCTGCGTCCAGGTCGAAGTCGGTGTCCATGTCGTCCGCCGCGGCCAGCACCACGGGCTCGGCCAACCCCGCGTCGACGATCCCCCAGGCCGTGGCCGCGTCCTCGACGGTGCGTCGGAGGGCGTGTTCGGACGACTCGTCGAGGAGCGCTGCCCGGGCTTCGACGACGTCGGTGAACCCGTGCTCCTCGAGCGCGGCGTCGACCTCCACCGCGCGGTCGGCGACGACGCGGTCGTCCTGCTCCACCGCGGCGTCCGCGCGTGCGATCGACTGCAGCACCGCCACCGCCGAGTCCACCGTGCGGACGGCCACGGCGATCCCGGCCGTGTCCGGCAGCTCCGGCGAGCCCGGGACGGGCAGCGCGGTCAGCCGCTCGACGGCAGCTCGGACCGCTCCGAGGTCGTGCTCCAGGCGCTCGGCGTCCGCGTCGATCGACGTGGCGAGGACGGCGCGACGTGTGTCGACGTCGTTCCGGGTCCGTTCGAGCGCCCGGGTGGTCTCGTCGTGCGCGGTCAACTCGCGGTCGAGGCCGCTCACGAGGTCCGCCGCCGCGCGGGCTGCCTGCACCGCCGCGGCGGCGCGCTCGACGGCGGCTGCCAGGTCAGCGTCGTCCAGGGCTCCGACCGACTCGGTCAGCCGCCGGTGCTCCGCCTGCGCGACCCGGAGGTCGGCCGCAGCGTCCGCGAGGGTCTGCTCCGCCCGCCGCGCCCGCTCGGCCGCAGCGTCGATCGCCTCCGCCGTCGGGTGGTCGTCCTGCGGGGCGGCCGGCGCCGGGTGCTCGACGGCACCGCAGACCGGACACGGCGTGCCGTCCGCGAGCGCGGCGCCGAGTTCCCCGGCGAGCCCGGCGATGCGGCGGTCACGGAGGTCGCGCTCGATCCCGAGCGCGGACTCCGCCGCCGTGCGGGCGGCCACGACGGTCTGTTCCGCGACCGACACCTGTGCAGTGGCGACGGCCAGCGCATCGCGCTCGCGCTCGAGCCCGGCGAGGCGCTCGACCTCGTGTGCCGCCCCCGTCGCTCCGGCGGCCAGCGCCGCGGCGTCGGTCGCGCGGGCGACGAGCGCGAGGCGGTCGGCGGGCCGGTCCGCGAGCTGCCGCTGGAGGTCGGCCAGTCGCTCGTCGAGGACGGCCCGGTCGGCGCGTGCGGCGTCGAGCGCGGTTACCCGGGCGTCGAGTCGCGACGCCGTGTCGACCAGGTGCCGTTCGGCGTCGGCGGCGGTCCGGAGCCGGTCGGCGAGCCCTTCGACGTCGTGCTCGTGGTCGAGGCCGTGTCGCTCGCGGAGGGTCGCGGCGTCGGCTCGGGCCGCGGCCGCACGGTCGCGCGCGGCGTCGAGGCTGTCCGCGAAGCCGACGACCCGAGCCGCTCGGGCCGACCGGTCGAGTCGCCGACGTGCGGCCTCGACCGACTCGGTCTGCTGCTCGAGCGTCGCCCGGCGGGCCAGGAGCTCGCGACGCCGGCCCACCGCTGCCGCGCGGGCCCGGAGGAGGGTCTCCTGCTCGGACGCCGTGGTCGCCGTCGTCGCGGCCTCGACCCGGGCGGCCTCGGCGGCGGACGCTGCTGCGGCGAGGTGGTCGACCGTGCCCGGGACGTCCGACTCGGCCGCCGACTCGACCCCGGCCGCCTCGGAGAACCGTGCGAGTGCATCGCGGACGCGCGCATCGGCGCCTTCGACCTCGGCGAGGACCGCGCGGCGTCGAGCCGCGAGCTCCTCGGCGGTGCGGTCGTAGACCTGGGTGCCGAACAGGGACTGCAGGAGCTTCCGGCGGTCTTCCCCCGGCGACCGCAGGAACCGCGCGAACTCGCCCTGGGGCAGGACGACCGTCTGCAGGAACTGTGCCCGGTCGAGCCCGACGATCCGGACGACCTCGGCGCCGACCTCCGGGATCCGGGCGGACAGGGGCTCCCCCGCGGGGTCGCTCGGGGAGGCGAGCCGGACGAGCTGGGCGGACGCCTGCTGCTTCACGGTGCCGGACCCGCGCTGCTTCGGCCGGTCGTACTGCGGGGTCCGCCGGACGCGGAAAACCCCGGCGCCGGTCTCGAACACGAGCTCGACGTACGGTTCGACGGACGGGTCGGCGTGCTGGCTGTGGAGGCGGTCGCTGCTGGCGTCCGACCCCGCGAGACCGCCGTAGAGGGCGAACACGACGGCGTCGATGATCGTCGACTTGCCGGATCCCGTCGGCCCTTCGAGCAGGAAGACCCCGGATGCCGCGAGCGCGGCGAAGTCGATGGTCACCGTGTCCGCGTACGGGCCGATGGCACGGAGCTCCAGGCGGTGCAGGTACATCAGCGGTCCCCCTCGGTCTGCAGCACCCGAGCGGCCGCCTCGTACGCCTCGGTCAGGACGGCGCGGTCGTCGTCGTCCGGCAGCGCGCCCGTGGCGAAGGCGACGAAGTCCGCGGCGACCTCGACCGGGTCGGACGTCGCCGTGACCGCACGCGCCGCGGGTCGCGCGACGGCGTCGGCCGGCTCGTGGGTGATCGCGAGGGCGTGCGGCAGGTGGTCCTTCACCCGCGCGTACATGCGCTCGGGGTGCACCGTGTCGGTGACGGCGACACGGACCCAGGCGTCGGCGTCCGCCGCGAAGTCGCCGGACTCGATCGAGGCGATGGCCGCCCGGACGTCGACGAGCCGTCGCGGCACCGGGGCGGGGAGCAGTTCGACGGCGACCGTGCCGTCGGCGGCGAGGTCGACGAGCGTGACCGACTTCGCCTGGTGCCGCTCGCCGAACGAGAACGCGAGCGGGGACCCGGCGTACCGCACGCGGTCCCCGTCGCCCACCCGCTGGGGTCCGTGCAGGTGGCCGAGGGCGACGTAGTCGAACCCGTCGAAGGCGGACCGGGCGACCATGTCGACCCCGCCGACGCGGATGTCCTGCTCGCTGTCGCTCGGTTGCGCGCCACCGACGAAGGCGTGGGCCACGACGACGCTCCGCGTGCCGGGACGGCCGGCCAGGTCGGCCCGGATGCGGTCGGTGGCGGCACCCACCACGGCCTGGTGGGAGCGGGCGAGCGGCTCGTCCGGGACGCCGGCGAGGGCCCACCGCGTCA
>NZ_BACW01000224.1:0-1224 GCF_000333315.1 Curtobacterium sp. B8 | reverse complement strand
CCGGCCGTTCAGCAGCACGTCGGCGGGTGCGCCAGCGCTCCGGTCGAGCTCGACGACGGCGCCGGGCTCCATGCCGAGGACGTCGCGGACGGACATCCGGGTGCGGCCGATCTCGACCGTCAGGGTCATCTCGACGTTGTTGATGCGGCCGAGGTTCCCGGTCGGGACGGTGACGGCGGGTGCGGTCGACGCGGAGACGGTGCCGTTCTCCCGGACGCGGATGCCGAACCACCCTCCGGGGACGCCACCGGCGGTCAGCTCGAAGACCGCGGTCTCGGGATCGGCGAGGAGGGACGCGGCCGACTCGACGCGGGCGTCGCCGAGGACACCGATGCCGAGCACGCCGGCGGCGGCCTCGAGCGAGGGCCGCAGCACGTCCGTGACCTCCACGATGCCGTGCTCGGTGCCGCCGGCCGCCGTGACCGCACCGAGGTCGGTCAGGACGAGCGCGAGGTCGGCCGACAGGCCGCCGACGAACGACGCGACCACCCCGGTGGCCGCCGCCTCGAGCACGGCCGGTGTCGCGCCTCCAGGCAGGGCCACCGCGCTGAGCGGCGCCGCCGTCGGCAGGGCGACCACGAGGGCGTCGGCGGCGGTGGCGTGGAGGGTGGTGGTGGCGGTCATGCGGAGGGCTCCGTAGCTGCGGTGGTGGTGACGACGATGCCGGCGAGGCGCGACCCGTTCGCGCCGACGGCCGCGGTGCCGACGGGTTCGCCGTCGACCGCGATGGTGAGGGGCCGGTGCTGCGGGTGCGGCAGCGGGAGGAGGTCACCGACGGCGAGGCCGAGGACCTGCGCCGGCAGCACCGTCGCCGGCGCGAAGCGCAGGCTGACGCCGACGGGGACGTTCGCGAGCTGCTCGTCGAGCAGGTGGCGCGCCTCGGCGGACGACACGTGCGTCGCCTGCTCCCCGAGCTGGGGCAGCACCGCCTCGGCGGGCAGCGCGAGGGTGCCGGGGGCCACGCGGTCGCCGACGCGGATCTCGAAGGACGCGACGATCATCAGGTCGCCCTTCTGCGCGGCCTGGGCGAACTGCGAGTTGAACTGGAACCCGCCGGCGGTGACGTCGTGCGCGAGCAGGCCGCCGAACGAGTAGCGGAGGTCGTCGAGGGCGTCCTCGACGATCTTGCGGACGAGCGCCTGCTCGATGGGCGTGAAGGTGCGCTCCGGCGTCGGCAGGGGCTTCGAGGCGCCGAGCGCGTGCGACACCCAGGTCAGTGCGGCG
>NZ_BACW01000225.1:0-8118 GCF_000333315.1 Curtobacterium sp. B8 | reverse complement strand
CCGGTCACCGACGCCCGGAGCTCGTCCTCCGAGACCCAGGCGTACTCCGCGACCTCGTCGTCCGCGGGCGCGGGCACGTCGTCGGTCACGGCACGGAACACCGGGCAGACCTCGTTCTCGACGATGCCCGAGGCATCGACCGCGCGGTACCGGAAGTCGGGCAGGACGGACTCGACGTCACGGACGGTGATGCCGAGTTCGCGGGACGCCCGCCGGGCGATGGCGTCCTCGAACGACTCGTCCGGCCCGGGATGACCGCAGAAGGTGTTCGTCCACACCCCCGGCCAGGTCTTCTTCGAGAGCGCGCGACGGGTCACGAGGACCTGCCCCGCGGTGTTCCGCACGTGGCACGAGAAGGCCAGGTGGAGGGGCGTGTGGTCGGTGTGCACCGTGAACTTGTCCGCCGTCCCGACCGGGGTACGGTCGTCGGCCAGCAGCACCACGGATTCAGGAAAAGTCGTCATCTGCACCGATAGGTTAGGCCAATGAGCGAGGAAGCGACCACCGTGGCGCAGAACGACCTCGAGCTCGTCGACGACTGCCTCGAGCGCTTCTTCTCCGTGTCGAGTGCCCGAGCGGAGCGCTACGGCGGGCCGAACCCGGAGCTGTGGCGCGTGCTGCGCAGGGCGAGCATGGGCGGCAAGCGGTTCCGTCCCCGCATGGTCCTCACGGCCTACACCGCCCTCGGCGGCACGGACACGGCGGCCGCGGTGCAGGTCGGCGCCGCCTACGAACTCCTGCACACCGCCCTCGTGGTGCACGACGACGTCATCGACCGCGACTGGTCACGCCGTGGTCAGCCGAACGTCGCCGGGTCCTTCCGCGACACCGGCACGACCGGCGGCCTCCCGCTGCCCACGGCCGAGCACCGGGGCACGAGCGCGGCCGTGATCGCCGGGGATCTCGCGCTCGCGGCAGCCCCGCGGTTCATCGAGGCCTCCGGGGTCACCGGGGAGCGCCGGGCCCGCCTGCTCGACATCTTCGACGAGGCCGTGTTCGCGAGCGCTGCGGGCGAGATGGCCGACGTCGACCTCGCGCTCGGCCCGATGCCCACCGTGGACGAGGTCCTCGCCATGGAGCGCGCGAAGACGAGCGTCTACTCGTTCGAGGCGCCCCTGCAGTCCGGCGCCGTGCTCGCCGGCGCCCCGGAGCCGGTCATCGCGGCGCTCGGGGCCTTCGGCCGGGAGATCGGCATCGCGTACCAGGTCGTCGACGACCTCCTCGGGGTGTTCGGCGCCGAGGCCGAGACCGGCAAGACCGTGCTCGGCGACCTGCGCGAAGGCAAGCGGACGGTGCTCATCGCGCACGCCGCGTCGACCGACTGCTGGCCGGATCTCTCGCAGCACCTGGGCGACCCGGACCTCACCGAGGAGCGGGCGGCCGAGTTGCGTGCCACCCTGGTGTCGTGCGGTGCGAAGTCCGCGGCGGAACAGCGCGTCGCCGAGCACACCGCCCTGGCCCGCGCCGAGCTCGCGGGCCTGCCGTACGACCTCGCCGACCGACTGGAGTGCATCGTGACCGAACTCGTGGAGCGCGCCCGGTGATCACCGAGCACCACCTGCACCGCGACCGCTCCGCCCGACTCCCGCTCTACGACGCGACCGCCGAGGCTGCGTCCGGCGTCGTCATCGACCGGTACTCGACCTCGTTCGGGCTGGCCTCGCGCCTGCTCCGGAAGGACGCCCGGGAGCACATCCGCAACGTCTACGCGCTGGTCCGGGTGGCCGACGAGGTCGTGGACGGCCCGGCGACCGAGGCCGGGCTCGACCGCGATCTGGCCCGGACCGTCCTGGACGAGCTCGAGCGCGACACCGAGCGCGCGATCGAGCTGGGGTTCTCGACCAACCCCGTCGTGCACGCCTTCGCCCGGTCGGCGCGGGTGACCGGCTTCGGCCCGGAGCTCACCCGTCCGTTCTTCGCGTCGATGCGGATGGACCTCGACCGCACGGTGCACGACGACGCCTCCTTCCGGGAGTACGTGTACGGCTCGGCCGAGGTCGTCGGCCTCATGTGCCTCCGGGCGTTCGTGTACCGCGCGGGACGCCCGACGTTCGACGACGCCGTGCTCGTCGACGGTGCCAGGGCACTCGGTGCCGCGTTCCAGAAGGTGAACTTCCTCCGGGACCTGCACGCCGACTTCGAGGTGCTCGGCCGCTCGTACTTCCCCGGCGTCGACATCCGCACCTTCGACGAAGCCACGAAGGCCCGGCTCGTCGCCGACGTGCGCGCCGACCTCGACCGCGCCGCGATGACGATCCCGCTGCTGCCGCGCGACGCCCGACACGCGGTCGGCCTGGCGCACGCGTTGTTCCACGAACTCAACGAGCGCATCGACGGCACCCCCGCGGCGAAGCTCGTGGCGACGCGCGTGCGCGTCCCGAACCCCGTCAAGGCGCGGCTGGCCGCGCAGGTCCTGTCCGGCCGTGGGCCGGCCACCCGTCGGCCAGGAGGCTCGTCGTGACCCCGCCCCGTGCCTCCCGTCCGACCGGTTCCGCGTCCACCACCCGGCGCAAGGTGCCCGTCCGTCGCGCCGTCGTCATCGGCGGCGGCATCAGCGGACTCGCGTCCGCCGCGCTGCTCGCCCGTGACGGCTACGCCGTCACGCTGCTCGAGCAGCGCGCGCAGCTCGGCGGCCGAGCGGGGTCGTGGGAGCGGGACGGCTTCCGGTTCGACACCGGCCCGTCGTGGTACCTCATGCCCGAGGTGTTCGACCACTTCTTCCAGTTGCTGGGCACCACCGCCGCGGAGCAGCTCGACCTCGTGACGCTCGACCCCGGGTACCGGGTGTACTCGGAGGGGCACGACGAGCCGCTCGACCTCCGCGCGGACAAGGAACGGAACATCGCGCTCTTCGAGTCGGTCGAACCCGGCGCGGGCGAGCGCATCCGGAAGTACCTCGACTCCGCCGAGGAGACCTACGCCATGGCGGTGCGGCGGTTCCTCTACACGAGCTTCCAGGACCTCCGGAAGCTCGCCGCTCCCGACGTCCTCCGGCGCCTGCCGAAGCTCCTGCGCCTGCTCACCGAGCCCCTCGCCAAGTACGCCGAGACCGCCGTGCGCGACCGTCGGCTGTGGCAGGTGCTCGGCTACCCGGCCGTGTTCCTCGGCACGAGCCCGTACCAGGCGCCGAGCATGTACCACCTGATGAGCCACCTCGACCTGGCCGACGGCGTGCAGTACCCGAAGGGCGGCATCCACGAGATCATCACCGCGATCGGTCGGCTCGCCCGTGCCGAGGGCGCGCAGGTCATCGCCGGCGCGAAGGTGGAGCGGATCCTCGTCGAGGACGGCCACGTCACCGGTGTCGTGCACCGCGACCGGGACGGCGGCCAGCACGTCGCGCCCGCCGACCTCGTCGTGAGCGCCGCGGACCTCCGGCACACCGAGCTGCAGCTGCTCGGCCCCGAGCACCGCACCTACCCCGCGAAGCACTGGCAGAAGCGCGACCCCGGGCCGTCCGCCGTGCTCGTCTACCTCGGGGTCGACGGGCCCGTGCCGGGGCTCCTGCACCACACCCTCGTGTTCACCGCCGACTGGCACGCGAACTTCGGCGCGATCTTCGGCAAGGACCGTCACGTCCCCGACCCGGCGTCGATCTACGTGTGCGCGCCGAGCGAGACCGACTCGACGGTCGCCCCGCCCGGGTCGAGCAACCTCTTCGTCCTCGTGCCGCTGCCCGCGGACGTGTCGATCGGCAAGGGCGGGATCGACGGCGCCGGCGACTTCGAGGTCGAGCGCATCGCCGACCGGGCCATCGACGTCATCGCGGAACGCGCCGGCGTGCCCGACCTCCGCGACCGCATCCGGGTGCGCCGGACCATCGGCCCGCAGGACTTCGCGGACGACCTCAACGCGTGGAGCGGGTCGATGCTCGGGCCGGCGCACACGCTCCGGCAGAGCGCGTTCTTCCGCGAGCCGAACCGGTCGAGGAAGGTCGACGGGCTGTACTACGTCGGCGCCTCGACGACGCCGGGGATCGGTCTGCCGATGTGCCTGATCAGCGCCGAGGTCCTGCTCAAGCGCATCCACGGCGACACCAGCACGGAGCCGCTGCCGACGCCGCTGGTGCGGGACGCGGCGGTCTGATGCCGGGGCTGTACCTCGCCGGGCTGGTCGTGTCGCTCGTCGGCATGACCGTGCTCGACGCCCGCTTCCGGCTGTTCTTCTGGCGGGCGCCGTGGCGGGCGGCAGCGGTGACGGCGATCGGGATGGTGTTCTTCGTCGTGTGGGACGTCGCCGGGGTCGCCGCCGGCATCTTCTTCATCGGGCCGCAGCGGGTGTTGACCGGGCTCGTCGTCGCGCCGGAGGTCCCCGTCGAGGAGCTCTTCTTCCTCCTGCTCCTCTGCTACACGACGATGAACGCGTTCGGCGCGGTGCGGCCGCTCGTGACGCGGGCGCTCGATCGGCGGCGGACGTGACCTCGCACGCCGCCTACGCGCTGCTCGCCGTCCCGTTCCTCGCGGTCGCGGTGGTCGTGGCCGTCCTCGCCGGCGTCGTGTCCGCGCGCCGCGACCGGGCCGCCGGGCGCGCGTCGGGTCCCGGGCGCCGGGCAGCCGTCGTCAGCGCGGTCGTCGCCGGGGTGGTGCTCCTCGTGATGACCATCGTGTTCGACAACGTCATCGTGACGCTGCGCGTGGTGGCGTACGACCCGTCGCTCATCAGCGGTGCGAAGATCGGGGCGATCCCCGTCGAGGACCTCGCGTACTCGATCGGCGCCGTCCTGCTGCTGCCCGCGCTGTGGGTGCTCCTCGACCGCTCCACGTCCTCCGCGCCGACCGCGCGACCGTCCCGCAGCGCGCCCGACGCGCGACCGACCCGCAGCGCGCCCGAGGCGCGACCGTCCGCAGAAGGCGAGCCGACCCCATGACCGCGATCCGTGCCTCCAGGCCGTCGACCCTGCGCGCACTGTTCACGTCCTCGCGTCCGATCAGCTGGGTGAACACCGCCTACCCGTTCGGAGCCGCGTACCTGCTCGGCACCGACGTCTTCGGGGCGACGATCAGCATCGTGACCTTCGTCGTCGGCGTCGTGTACTTCCTCGTCCCGTACAACCTCGCGATGTACGGCATCAACGACGTCTTCGACTACGAGTCCGACCTCCGCAACCCGCGCAAGGGCGGGGTCGAGGGGGCGCTCCTCGACAAGAGCGTGCACCGCACGACGCTGTGGGCCGTCGTCGTCACGAACGTGCCGTTCCTCGTCGCGCTCGTCGTCCTCGGCGGGCTGAGCGGCAACGGCCCGTGGTCGTGGCTCGTCCTCGCGATCAGCGTGTTCGCGGTGATCGCGTACTCGGCACCTGGGCTGCGGTTCAAGGAGAAGCCGTTCCTGGACTCCCTGACGTCGTCGACGCACTTCGTGTCGCCCGCGGTGTACGGCCTCGCGCTCGCCGGGCCGCACTGGACCGGGCAGCTCGTCGCGGTGTGCGTCGCGTTCTTCCTGTGGGGTGTGGCGTCGCACGCGTTCGGCGCCGTGCAGGACGTCCTCGCGGACCGGGCGGGCGGGATCGGTTCGGTCGCGACCGTGATCGGCGCTCGGGCGACCGTGCGGCTGGCGTTCGTGGCGTACGTCGTCGCCGGTGTGGTCCTGCTCTTCTCGGCGTTCCCGGGGCCGATCGCGGCGGTCGTGGTGGTGCCGTACGCGCTCAACGTGCTGCCGTGGTGGAACGTGACGGACGACGGGGCCGAGGCGGCCAACGCGGGCTGGAAGCGGTTCCTCTGGATCAACTACCTCGCGGGGTTCCTCGTGACCATGGCGCTCATCGCGTACGTGTTCGTGCGCTGACGCGGCCCTGTTCGTCCGCTGACGCGGGCGTGGGCGTCCTGCCCGCGGCGCGCGTCGCTCGCTGTCGGTGACGCCTGACAGACTGGACGGACGTGCGCCGTCGACGGTGCACGCGTCGAACACGAAGGAGTGCACGCATGCCGGTCCGCATCATCCACGTCGGTCTCGGAGGGTGGGGCGGCAACTGGGCCCGCACCGCCATCCCCGAGGTGTCGGAGGTCGAGGTGGTCGGCATCGTCGACCCGGTGGCCGCGACGCTCGACGCCGTGCGCACCGACCTGGGTCTGCCGGCGTCCGCCGCGTTCGGCTCCCTCACCGAGGCGCTCGCCGGGGTCGAGGCCGACGCCGTCGTCATCACCGCCCCCGCCGTCACGCACGTGCCGCTCGCGCTCGAGGCCCTCGACGCAGGCAAGCACGTCCTCGTCGAGAAGCCGTTCGCCAACACCGCGGAGGAGGCGGCGACCGCCGTCCGTCGCGCCGAGGAGCTCGGGCTCGTGCTCCAGGTCAGCCAGAACTACCGCTGGTACCCCGCTCCGCGGGTCGTCACCGAGCTGCTCGAGGCGGACGCCGTGGGCGAGGTCGCCACGATCGACGTCGACTTCCGGCAGTGGGACAACGACCTCCCGTTCGAGGAGCACCCGCACTACCGCTTCCCGCACGCGATGATCAACGACATGGCGATCCACCACTTCGACCTGATGCGGATGATCACCGGCCGGGAGCCCGTACGCGTCTACGCCCGCGCCTCCTCGCCGTCGTTCAGCAAGTACCAGGACGAGGCGATCGCGTCGATGCTCATCGAACTCGAGGGCGGGCTCGTCGTGAGCTACCGCGGCAGCTGGCTGTCGCGTGCGCCGCGCACGGCCTGGGCGGGGGAGTGGAGCATCCAGGGTTCGGACGGCGAGCTCTGGTTCACGAGCCGCTCGGGTGAGCCGAACGCCGTGGAGGGAGACCGCGTCACGATCCGTCGCACGCAGGACGACGAGGCCGAGCCGGTGGAGCTGCCGACGATGGAGCACACCGACCGGCAGGGCGGGCTGCAGGCCTTCGCGCGCTCGGTCACGGGCGGTGCGGAGCCGGAGACGAGCGGACGCGACAACCTCCGGAGTCTCGCGGTGATGGAGGCCGCGCAGCGTTCGGCCGAGTCCGGCGTCCCCGAGGACGTCGTCGTCCCGGAGTAGCCGCGCCGCGGTTGCGACCAAGAGCCGGCCTGGAGGCGCGTGGCGGCCGTGCCACGTGCCTCCAGGCCGTCGTGCGGTCACGACCACCCGCGCGACGGCCCCGTCGCTGGGAGGCGAGTCTCGTGCCAGCGGACATGTCTCGCGCCCGAGGGCGCGAGACATGTCGGTCAGCCCGAGTCTCGGGGCGCAGTACCTCCGCGCCGCGCGCCGTCGGCACCGGAGACGCCCTGAACTGTGGGCCGTCGCCGATCAGCCCTGGTAGGCACGACGTATGCCCAACGACAGCCTTCCCGAGCTCGAACTCGCGAACACCCGTGCTCGCGAGGGCATCACCGACACCGTCGCGGAGATCCGCCGCCGTGCCGACCTGCCCGCCCGCACCCGACTCGCGGTCGCGAAGACGCGGCAGCGGTGGCACCGCGACCCCACGCCGCTCGTCGCGATGGGGATCACCGCTGCCGCCGGCATCGCCGCGATCGTCCTCGGAGCGCGGATCGGCCGCACCGACGCCGGGCACCTCGCCCGGCCGCCGGCGTCGACGGCGTTCACGGCCCTGCTGCCGTTCGGCGCGCGCGGTGGCGACGGCCCGGGTGCCGCCGAACAGTCGCAGCCCGGGCGGAAGGGCCGGAAGGCGCGGAAGAAGGCGGCGGAGGAAGCGCTCGAACGCGACCCGATGCACCGCAACCGGGTGAAGCAGCGCGCGGGGATCGCCGCGGTGCAGCGCCGCGCGACCAAGAACCGGAAGCAGGCAGCGAAGCGGTCGAAGCAGGCTGCCAAGGCCGTGGCGAAGGGCTGACCGACGATGGCACGCGAACGCGACAAGCCGTCCGCTGACGACCCGCGGAAGCCCGACGGCCCGACGGACCTCGCGAAGCCGACGGTCTTCTACACGCTGAAGAAGACCCTCCGCGAGTTCTCGAGCGACCAGTGCACCGACCTGGCCGCGAGCCTGACGTACTACACCGTCCTCGCGCTCTTCCCGGGCATCCTGGCCGTGGTCTCGATCCTCGGGCTGGTGTCCGACCCCGGGAAGACCATCAACGACGTGCTGACGGTCGTCACGAACATCGGTGGTGGTGACGTCGCCGAACTGCTGCAGGGCCGGGTCGAAAGGGCTCGTGCGCTCGCCCGCGGCGCCCATCACCTTCATCGTCGG
>NZ_BACW01000226.1:0-6353 GCF_000333315.1 Curtobacterium sp. B8 | reverse complement strand
GGCGCACCCGGACCTCGTCGCCGGGGCCGATCGGTTGCGCTGCCTTCGCGCGCTCGCCGTTCACCCGGACGTGCCCGGCCTTGCACGCGGCCGTCGCGGCGGAGCGGGTCTTCGTGATGCGGACCGCCCAGATCCAGCTGTCGACCCGTGCCTTCTCCATCCCGACACTCTAGGACGCCGGCACCGCCCTACCCTGGGACGCGTGACCACCGATCCCGCCGCAGTCGCCCGGGCACTGGCGCTCGGGGTGCTGCACGACGCGGCCCTCGGCGACCGGATCGTCGTCCGTGCGCACCACGGCGAGGGTGCCCGGGACGCGCTCGGCGAGCTGGTCGCCCGCACTGCCACCACGGTGACGGTCGACACCCGGCGCGGTCCGGTCGAGGTCGCGCTCGCGGACGTCGTCGCCGCGAAGCCCGTCCCGCCGCCGCCGCGGCGCCGCTGACCCTCGCACGGTGCGAGGTTCTGCACACCGTGGGACCCCGAGGACCTCGCACCGTGCCGGAAACCTCGCACCGTCCGTCCGCGCCCCCCGCGCCCGCCGCGTCCCCGTTCCGAGCACACCCGCGCCCGGCGTGCCGCACCCGGCTCGACCAGGCGACACACGTAGCCTCGGAGGCATGGCAGTCCCCGTCCCGCTCGGCACCGAGGACCGCATCGCACGCCTCACCCTCCGCCGCCCGGAGTCCTGGCGCCGCGAGGACACGCCCCAGGCGGACCTCCGCATCGGCGGCGACGACGTCGTGCTCACCGTGCGCTCACGCCCGAGCGACCGGACGATCGCCGAGGAGCACACGAGCCTCCTGGACCGGCTGCCGGGATCCGTCGACGGGCTCCTGCTCGTCGGTGTCGACGTCTGGACCACCGCGGACGCACCCGCCCGCCTCGTCGAGTACGTCCGGCCCGACGAGGACGGCGCCGTCGTCGGCGCCCACCTGCTCTTCGTGACCGGGCGGCACCGGGTCGACCTCACGATCGAGCGACCGCTGTCCCGCATGCTCGCGACCGACGACGTCGTGTTCGCCGTGCTCGACACCGTCCGGGCCACCGAACGCACGCCGGTACGACCGCACCGCGACCTCGAACCGCTGCCCGGGGCGCCGACGCCGACCGTCGTCGACGGGCCGCGCCTCACCGCCGAGGCCGTGACGACCCTCCGCAGCCTCGCCGGGCGCCGGTGGACCCCGGGCCTCCTCCGCAGCTCCGCCGGCCGTGAACTCATCGACGCCGGGCTCGTCGGACGCCTCGGCACCCTGCCGGACACCACGCAGGCACTGCTCGCCCCCTGGGGCGAGGACACCCAGCCGACCACGCTGGAACAGCGCCTCCCCGGCGGGGGCGAGTCGCGCCTCCAGGCCTGGGACGGCACCGTCGTCGACGGCACCGAGGACCAGGTGGTCGCCGCCGCCACGCCGGAGCGCGTGGTCGCGCTGATGGCCGGGAGGCTCGGCATCGGCCCGACGTGGACCTTCCCGTTCCGGACGGGGTCGCTCCGGGCGGACCTCGTGGCACGCCGCCTCGGCGGCGGGGACGGCGCGCCGGACCTCCCCGCCGACGTCGCCGAGGGCGACCCGCGGCTGGCGCGCTTCTGGGCCGCCCCCTGGACGGTGTCGCACCTGCGGCGTCCGGGACGACCGGAGCCGGTCACGATCGTCCGGGCCGAGGGGCACGGCTTCGCGCGCGTCGGACGCACCGAGGCCGGGGCGACCGCGTTCTCGGCGGACTCCCCGGCCAACGTGTACCGGTCGGTGGTGCGGGCGGCGCTGGGCGCGTAGCGGACTGCAGCGCTCCCTCTGCCGACGTGTACCGGTCGGTGGTGCGGGCGGTGCTGGGCTCCTAAGCGGCGGGCCCCGCGGTCAGCGTGACCGTCACGGTGTGCGACGTGCCGGCGGCGTCCGTGTAGGTGACGGTCACCGTGTCGCCGACGCTGTGCGACTGGATCGCCTTCGTCAGCGCGTCCGAGGTCGAGACAGCCGTCCCGTCGAGGGCCGTGATGACGTCGCCGGACTCGAGGCCCGCCTTCGCCGCGCCCGACCCCTCGACCGTGCTCGCGACCGCGACGCCGCCGGTCGTGGCGGTGCCGCTGACCTCGACCCCGAGGAACGCCGGCAGGCCGATCGTGATCGTCGAGGAGGACTCACCCGCGAGGATCTTCTCCGCGATCGACTTCGCGGTCGAGATCGGGATCGCGAAGCCCGTGACCTCCGTCGAACCCGAGGACGCCGCGGTCGCCATGCCGACGACCTCGCCCTCGCTGTCGAGCACGGGCCCGCCGGAGTCGCCGGACACGATGTCCGCCGCGATCTGGATCATGCCGGTGAGGGACTCGGTACCCGTGCCGGACTCGCTCTGCACCTGGATGTCCTGGTCCGTGGCGGTCACCGTGCCCTCGGCGGCCACGAGGTTCCCCGTGCCCTCCGCGTTCCCGACGTCCGTGACGGTGTCACCCGTCGACGCGCCACCGTCGTCGTCGAGCGTGACCGTGGAGAGGCCCGACGCGCCCTCGAGCTTGAGGACCGCGACGTCGTGCGTCGCGTCCGTCCCGACGACGTCGGCCTTGTACTCCTTGCCCGTCGTCTCGTCGGTGACGGTGATGCTCGTGGCGCCCTGCACCACGTGGTTGTTCGTGAGCACCGTGCCGTCGGAGGACAGGATCATCCCGGTCCCGGCGGCCTGCGACGACTCGTCGTAGTTGAGGACGGTGTTGATCGTGACGACGCCCTTCTTCTGTGCGCTCGTCGCGGCGGTCGCGGACGACTCCGTGCTCGTGCCGCTGCTCGTCCCGCCGTCGCTCGTGCCGCCCTGGCCCGTGCCGTCACTGCCGGTCCCGTCGCTGCCGGTCCCGCCGCCGGGGACGGTGAAGCCGTTCGTGCCGCTGCCGTCACTGCTGCTGCCGCTCCCCGTGCCCGGCAGGGTGGTCGTGCCCTGCGACTGGCTCGACGTCGTCGTCGGGTGCTGCGACGACAGCCCGAGCGCCGTCCCGCCCGCAGCGCCGACGATGGCGAGCGCGGCGATCCCGGAGCCGATGACGAGCCCGAGACGACGGGGCCGCTTCGTCGCCGCGGGAGCGTGGCCCGCGTACCCGGGGTGGTTCGCGGCCGCGGCGCCGTTCGCCCAGGACTGTCCGAGCGCCGGGCTGCCGACGAGGTACGGCCCACGACCGTCGGACGTGTACGCGTACGGCCCCGACCCGTCGGGTGCGTACAGGTACGGGCCGCTCCCGTCGAAGGCGTACGCCGGGCGGAGGGTCGACCGGTCGGCGTGGGGTGCCTCCCAGGCGCCCGGCGTCCGTCCGTCGGATCCGCTGGTCGTCGCGCCGTTCGTGCCGCCCGCGGTGGCGTCGGGGTTCGGGGTCTCGTTCATCGGTGCTCTCCGGTCGTCCCTCGACGACCCGGTCGGGCGTCGATGGATCCCAGTACAGGACCGTTCTCCAAGGAGAGCCTATGAACGAGCACTGCGCACGCTCCCGGCTTGCTCGGGGACGGCCGAACGCGTGCGCCGGCCACGGAGGGCGCCCGCGTTAGGGTTGCCTCACCCCCATGGCAGCTCCCGTCCCCGCACCCGCCCCCGGCTCCGTCGGCCGGCTCGTCCGCGCCACCGTGCTGGCGGTCGTGGTCCTCCTGGTGGCCGTCGCGCTGTCCGTGGCGTTCGGCTCCCGGCCGATCCCGCTCGGGACCGTCCTCGACACCGTGCTCCACCCGGGCCGGCAGGACGAGATCGGCCTCATCGTGCTCGGCAACCGGGTCCCGCGCACGGTCGTCGGGCTCCTCGCCGGCGCGGCCCTCGGCGTCGCGGGTGCCGTCATGCAGGGGGTCACCCGCAACCCCCTCGCCGACCCGAGCATCCTCGGCATCAACGCCGGGGCCTCGCTCGCCGTGGTCGCCGGCATCGCCCTGTTCGGCCTGAGCGGCACCGCCGCCTACCTGCCGTTCGCCTTCGTCGGCGCCGGCCTCGCCGCCCTCCTCGTCTACGGCATCGCAGCCGTGGCCCGCCGCGGGCTGTCCCCGGTCGGCCTCGCGCTCTCGGGCGCCGTCGTCGCCGCAGCCCTCTCGTCGGTCACCACCGCGGTGCTCGTGACGGACCAGGCGCTGCTCGACCAGCTGCGCTTCTGGCAGGTCGGGGCGCTCGCCGGGAAGGACCTCGGGACCGCCGGGGTGATCACGGTGCCGGTCCTCGTCGGGCTCGTGGTGGCCGTCGTGCTCGGGCGGTCGCTCAACACCCTCGCGCTCGGCGACGAGCTCGCTGCGTCGCTCGGGCAGCGGGTCGTGCTCGTCCGGGTCGTCGGCGGGGTCGTGACCGTGCTGCTGGCCGGGTCGGCGGTGGCCGCGGCGGGACCGATCGCCTTCGTCGGGCTCGCGGTCCCGCACGCCGTCCGCCGGCTGACCGGACCCGACAACCGCTGGACGATCCTGCTGTCCGCGATCGTCGCCCCGGCGCTGCTGCTCGTGGCCGACGTCATCGGTCGGGTCGTCGCGTACCCGGGGGAGCTGCAGGTCGGGATCGTCACCGCGCTCATCGGGGCGCCCGTGTTCATCCTCCTGGTGCGATCGCGGGCGGTGAGGGGCCTGTGACGGTGGTGCAGCCACGGCGCCGTCGGCTCGTCGGCGCGCGCCGGGAACTGGTCGTCACCGTCGTGCTCCTGGCCGTCGTGGTCGCCCTCGTGCTCACCGGTCTCGGGGTCGGCGAGATCCCGCTCTCCCCGGCACAGGTCGTCGCGGCGGCGTTCGGCCACGGCGACGCGATCGCCGACTTCGTGATCGGACAGCTCCGGGGTCCCCGGGTGTTCGGCGCGGTGTTCGTCGGCGCAGCGCTCGGGGTGGCGGGCGCCATCGTGCAGAGCGTCGTCCGGAACCCGATCGCGAGCCCCGACGTCATCGGTGTCACCTCGGGCGCGAGCGCTGCCGGGATCACCGCCATCGTGCTGTTCGGGGCGTCCGGTGGGGTGCTGTTCGGCACGGTGCTCGTCGGCGCCGTCGTGGTGTCGCTCGCGATCGCGGCGCTGTCCTGGCAGCGGGGCATCACCGGCAACCGGGTGGTGCTCGTCGGGATCGGGGTCGCCGCGATCTGCCTCGCGGTCACCGGCTGGATGCTCACGAGCGGCACCGTGACCCAGGCGGGCACGGCGCTCCTCTGGTTGTCCGGGTCGCTCAACGCGGTCGACCGGAACCTGGTCGTCGTCCTCGGCGTCGCGTTCGTGGTGCTCATGGTGCTCGCGCTGCTGCAGTCGCCCCGGCTGACGGTGCTCGCGCTCGGCGACGAGGTCGCGTCGGCGCTGGGGCTCCGTCCGGAACCGAGCGAAGGTGCTGCTGCTCCTGACCGCGGTCTGCCTCACCGCGGGGGCGGTGGCGACCGCCGGGCGGTGTCCTTCGTCGCGCTCATGGCAGCACCGATCGCCCGGCGGATCGTCGGCGGCGGCCGGGTGGCCCTCGGTCCCGCGGCTGCCGTCGGCGCGGCGATCACGCTCGCGAGCGACCTCGCTGCGCAGTTCGCGATCCCGGGCACGGCGCTGCCCGTGGGCGTCGTCACGGGCGTGGTCGGCGCGCCCTACCTGCTCTGGCTCCTCGCCCGCGGGCGCTGACCGACTCCCGCTGCGGTCGGGACGCCCCGCGGCCGTTCCGCTGAGGGGTCACGACGTGTCACTCCCGCGCGGGTCGCGACACCCCGCGCTCGTTCCGCCCAGTGGTCACGAACGGTCGCTTCCACCCGGTCGGAGCGACACCTCGTGACCATCCGCCCGAGGTGAGCGGGGTGTCGCGACCACCCGCCGCGCCCGACCCCGCGCACGGCCGACTCGCGCGCCCGCCCGACCCCGCCCGCAGCGGACCGCGGTCGACACGCCCGGACCCCCTCCACGCAACATCGTGCGGTTTCCCGCAGGAGGTGCCCCGGACCCCCCTTCCGGGTGTCTGCACCGTTCGTTCTGTCCCCGTAGGTTCGCACCCGACCGGCGGGGGCAACCCGACGGCGTGCCGACCCGATGGCGCGCTGACCCCCGCGCAAGAAGGACCGTCATGCCCGAACAGCTCGACGGCGCCCCCGTGCGCCGCAGGCAGTGGGGTTCCGAGCGTCGTACCCGCCCGCTCGACACCCTCCACGCCCGACCCTCCGACCGGAAGCTCGTCTCCGGTCGCATCGCGATCATCCTCACCATCGCGTTCTGGCTCGCGTACGTCGTGTACACCGTGATCCGCCAGTTCCTCGACTACGGCACCGAGAGCTTCCGCTTCACCACGGAGGCGCTCTCGTACCTGGTCGTCGTCACCTTCCTGACCTTCTCCGCCCTCATGCACCTCATCGCCCGCCAGGGTGCGATGGAGCGCTTCGCCACCCACGTCCGCGTCCCGCGCGCCGAG
>NZ_BACW01000227.1:0-1513 GCF_000333315.1 Curtobacterium sp. B8 | reverse complement strand
CGCGGCCCCGGCGCGCTCGAGGGCCTTGGCTGCCGAGTGGACGTCCCCCGAGCCGTAGTCGAGGACGACGACGTTCGGCTTCGCGGTCACAGTGTGCCCTTCGTGCTCGGGATGCCGTCGACGCGCGGGTCGAGCTCAACGGCCTTCCGCATCGCGCGGGCGAACGCCTTGAACTCGGCCTCGGCGATGTGGTGCGGGTCGCGACCGCCGAGCACACGGACGTGCACCGTGATGCCGGCGTTCACCGTGATGGCCTCGAACACGTGGCGGACGAGCGACCCGGTGAAGTGGCCGCCGATCCGGTGGAAGGCGAAGCCCTCGGGCTCCCCCGTGTGCACGAGGAACGGTCGGCCGGAGACGTCGACGACGGCCTGCGCGAGTGCCTCGTCGAGCGGGACGAGCGCGTCGCCGTACCGACCGATGCCGGAACGGTCGCCCAGGGCCTGGCGGAGCGCCTGCCCGAGCACGATGCCGGTGTCCTCGACGGTGTGGTGGGCGTCGATGTCGGTGTCGCCCGTCGACCGCACACGGAGGTCGATGAGCGAGTGCTTGCTGAACGCCGTCAGCATGTGGTCGAAGAACGGCACGCTCGTCGAGATGTCGGAGGAGCCGGTGCCGTCGAGGTCGAGCTCGAGCTCGATGCTCGACTCGCTCGTGCTCCGGCTGATCGAGGCGGTACGGGCGGTCATGCCTCAACCCTAACCGGGGGCTGCACGGCGGCCACACGGCGCATCGCGTCGAGGAAGGCCGTCGTCTCCTCCGCCGTCCCCGCGCTCACCCGGAGGTGGTTCGGGATGCCGAGGTCGCGCACGATGACGTCCTGCTCGAGGAGCGCCTCGAATGCGGCGTGCGGGTCGGCCACGCCGCCGAACAGGACGAAGTTCGACCAGGACTCGTAGGTCCGGTAGCCCATCGCCTGGAGCTCGGTCACCATCCGGTCGCGCTGCTGCTTGATGTCGTCGACCATCGCGAGCATCGCCGGGGCGTGCCGGAGCGCGGCGACCGCGGCCGCCTGCGTGAGGGCAGAGAGGTGGTAGGGCAGCCGCACGAGCCGGATCGCGTCGATCACGGCGGGGTGCGCGGCGAGGTACCCGACGCGCGCGCCGGCGAACGCGAACGCCTTGCTCATCGTGCGGGAGACGACGAGTCGCTCACGGCCCGGCAGGAGCGTCAGGGCGCTGGGCGCATCGTCCGGCATGAACTCCGCGTAGGCCTCGTCGACCATCACGACGCCGTCGGTCGCGTCGTAGGCCGCGGCGATGGTCTCGATGGGCAGGGGCGTGCCCGTGGGGTTGTTCGGCCCGCAGAGGAACACGATGTCCGGCTGGTGCTCGGCGATGGCCGCGGTGACCGTCTCGGGCGAGATCCCGAACTCGGCGTCGCGCTCCGCCGGGACCCAACGGGTTCCGGTCCCCGAGGCGAGGATCGAGTGCATCGAGTAGGTGGGCGGGAAGCCGAGGACGCTCCGCCCCGGGCCGCCGAACGCCTGGAGGAGCTGCTGCAGCACCTCGTT
>NZ_BACW01000228.1:0-3327 GCF_000333315.1 Curtobacterium sp. B8 | reverse complement strand
GGGAGCGAACCCCTACCGCCAGGCGCACGCGCGCGGCGTGAAGCTCATCGGCGCGACGGCGCACTTCGTCACGAGCGACCTCGACGAGGGGCCGATCATCGAGCAGAACGTCGTCCGGGTCGACCACACGAAGGACCCCGCCGAGCTCGTGTCGATCGGGCAGGACGAGGAGTCCCGCACGCTCACCCAGGCCGTCCGGTGGATCGCCGAGGACCGCGTGCTCCTCGACGGCGCCCGCACCATCATCTTCAAGTAGGCACCGTGTCCGCACCGCAGAGCCCCGTCGACTGGTCCGAGACCCCGGGCCCGCACGCCGTCCGCCCCCGACGCACCGGCGCCTGGGACGTCCTCCGGGCCGTGGTGTGCGCGTTCGGCCTGTTCTCGCTCGGCTACTGGGGCTACCTCGCCTGGCCGTACCCGCTGCCGGCGCTGTTCTTCATCGTCGGCGCCCCGCTCTTCGCCGCGATGGTGTGGTTCTTCTTCCGCTCGCCGCGGTCCCCGGTCGAGACGGACATCGTCGGCAAGACGATCGTCGAGGTCGCACTCGTCGTCGCCGCCGGTGCCGCCTGGGTGTCGATCGGGCACCCGGTCGTCGGGCTGGTCTTCATCGTGGTCGCCGCGGTGTCCGGCGTGGTGCAGTTCCGCCGGGAGGCGCGGTGACCGGCATCGGCGTCGCCGACGGGTCCGGCCTGGAGGCACGGCGCACGCTGGTGCGGTCGGCCCGCGTCGTCGACGCGGCCGGCACCACGGCCGACGGCTGGGTCTTCGTCGACGGTGACGTCATCCGTGCGGTCGGCTCCGGCCCCGACGTCCCCGCGGCGGACGAGGTCGTCGACCTCGGTGACGCCGTCCTGGTGCCCGGGTTCGTCGACCTGCACGGGCACGGCGGCGGTGGGGTGTCCTACGAGGACGAGTCCTTCGCGGCGGCCCTCGCGGTGCACCGGGCGCACGGCACGACGCGGTCGGTCCTGTCGCTCGTCGCGAACCCGCTCGACGCCCTGGTGACCTCGCTCGACCGTGTCCGCGAGGTCATGGCGTCCGACCCGCTCGTCCTCGGTGTGCACCTCGAGGGGCCGTTCCTCTCCCCGCAGAACAAGGGCGCACACAACGCAGCGTTCCTGCTCGACCCGACACCCGACGCCGTCGACACACTGCTCGGTGCCGGCGCGGGCGTGGTCCGCCAGGTCACGATCGCCCCGGAGCTCCCCGGCGCACTCGACGCGATCGAGCGGTTCGTCGCGGCCGGGGTCACCGTCGCCGTCGGCCACACGGTCTGCTCGTACGAACAGGCGAGTGCGGCGTTCGACGCCGGCGCGACCCTGCTCACGCACGCGCACAACGCCATGCCGGGCATCCACCACCGCGCGCCGGGCCCGATCCCCGCCGCGGTGGCCGACGACCGGGTGACGCTCGAGCTCATCCTCGACGGCGTGCACGTGCACCCGTCGGTGGCGTCCCTGCTGCTCGACGCCGCGTCCGGCCGCGTCGCGCTCGTGACCGACGCGATGGGCGCCGCCGGGGCAGCTGACGGCTCGTACACGCTCGGCTCCCTCGCGGTGACCGTCGAGCACGGGGTCGCCCTCGTCGCCGGGACCGAGACCATCGCCGGGTCGACGCTCACGCAGGACCTGGCACTCCACAACGCCGTCGCCCTAGCCGGGCGGTCACTGCCGGACGCCGTGGCTGCACTGACCGCGGTGCCCGCGCGGGCACTCGGGCTCGAGGACCGGCTCGGCAGGATCGCCCCGGGGTACGCAGCCGACCTCGTGGCGCTGACGCCGGCACTCGAGGTGACCCGGGTGTGGGGAGCCGGGCGTCCGATCGGCTGATCGACCGGCCGCCGCGTCGTGCGGGAACGGATCTGTCACACGGGGGCGCATCCGGACACTCACTGTTCGGAGGCAATCGTGAACACACCAAGGGGGCCGGGCACCGTCCCGGACACAGCACTCGTCGCCGCCGTCGCGAAGAGCGACGGCGAGGCGTACACCGCGCTGCTCGACCGACACTCGCGTGCGGTCTTCCGCTACGCATGGGGGCTCGCCGACGAGCGGTCGGACGTCGACGACATCGTCCAGGAGACGTTCCTCGTCGCGTGGCGGCGACGGAAGGACATCGGGCTCGTCGGCGCATCCGCGCTGCCGTGGCTGCTGACCACGACGCGGTACGTCGCGATGAACACGAACCGGCAACGACGGTCGAACCGCACCGACCTGGTCGACGAGCACAGCGGTGCGTCCGAGGCCTGGTACCGCCAGGTCGCGCATGACGAGGCCGTGCACCAGCTGCGGTGGGTCCGCGCGGAGATCGCCGCGCTCGAGTCACCCGATCGCGAACTCTGCGAGCTCTGTCTGCTGCAGGGCCGGTCCTACGACGAGGCCGCCGCGATGCTCGGCCTCACCCCCACGAACGCGCGCAAGCGCATCCAACGGTCCCGCGCGAAGCTGAAGTCGAGCCGCGCGCTGCACGAGATGGAGCAGACACTGTGATCACCGCACCGCCGCCCGAGGGTGCCGCCCTCGACGAAGCCATCCGTCCGATCCGACGCGCGGTGCTCGACCGCACGGTCCGCCGTCACCGCCGCTCCCGCTGGACCTTCGGGGCGGTCGGGTCCGTCGCGGCGGTCACCGCACTCGCCACGGTCATCGTCGGCGGCGACCTGACCGGGACCACCGAGCGCGTGCCGGTCGTGGGGTCGCACCCGCAGGCCGCCACCGCCGCCGAGGTTCTGCGCAGGGCCGCCGACGAGGCCGTCCGGGCGAGTGACCCGACTGTCGGGCCGGGGCAGTACCTCGAGGTGTCGACGAAGCGGGAGAGCCAGGCGTTCTTCGGTGACGCGAACAGGTACTCCGCGCTCGTGCCGTACACGATCACGGTGTACCGGCCCGCTGACGTGTCGGCCGAGTGGACCCTCGTGCGCACGTCCGGCGAGCCGACACGGTTCTTCCCCGCCGCTTCCGCCACCGAGGCCGCCGCGGAGTGGAAGGACGAAGGGTCCCCGTACCCGACCGAGACGTTGCGCGGAGCGAGCGGTCAGTTCGAGGGGTACTCGGAGTGGACCCCGGCGCACCTGACCGAGATGCCGAGGGAACCGGACGAGCTGTACGCGTGGGTGTCGGAGCACGCCACCGGTTCCGTGAGCCACGCGGAGGCGATGACGACGCTGATCTCCGACGACCTCGCGACCGGGCTCGTCCCCGCGGACCTCCGGAGCGCCATGTACGAGGTCCTCGCGAAGATCCCGGGGACGACGATCACTCGCGACGCGGTGACGCTCGACGGCCGCACCGGGACCGCGATCGGCCGGGACGAGCCGAACCGCGACGG
>NZ_BACW01000229.1:0-3065 GCF_000333315.1 Curtobacterium sp. B8 | reverse complement strand
TGTCGACATCCTGTCGCTCGGGCTCGCGCAGACCGGCGCCGAGCGGCTCGAACGGGCCGTCGACGGGCTGCGCACGGTCCGCGGTGCCGAGCAGCCGCGGCTCAACATCGTGGCGCACTCCTACGGGTCGACCACGGCGCTCATCGCACTCGCGTCGGGACGGATGGAGGCGGACAGCCTCACGGTGCTCGGGTCGCCCGGCAGCTCGGTGCGGCACGCCTCGCAACTGGCGGTGACGTCGGGCGAGGTCTTCGTCGGCGGTGCGCACAGCGACCCGATCGCGGGCTCCGGGTACTTCGGTACCGATCCCGGGTCGGCGTCCTTCGGGTCGACATCGCTCGACCTCGCGGCCAGTGCCGACACCGACGCCGCGGGGGACGTCTTCCGGCGTCCCTCGGGCCACAACGACTACCTCAAGCCCGGGACGGCTTCCCTGCACGACGTCGCGCTCATCGCGGTCGGCCGCGGTGACCTCGTGCGCGAGCAGCTGCGCCGCGGCGAGGGGCCCAGCGACGACGGCGTGCCGGGGACCCCGGACATGTACCTCGTGCGTCCGCAGGACCTCCAGCCGCGCGACTGATCGCGCACGGCGCCACCGGCGATCACCGCCGAGGCCGCCGCGGTCCCGTCGTGACCAGATCGTGACCGCCGGCCGACCCGACGGACCGGCACCGTGCCTCCCGTCCGGATCCCCGTCCCCGTGCGGGGCGCGAGCCGCGCCACCCGCTGCCTGAACGGGAACCTGTGCGACGGTGCAGTCTGCGGTGGTTCCGCGCCAGAACCAACCCAGGGCACCCACCTAGCGTGCTCGCCATGCGTGTGATGCGGTGGCCGG
Source organism: Curtobacterium sp. B8 (assembly GCF_000333315.1). NCBI lineage: Bacteria > Bacillati > Actinomycetota > Actinomycetes > Micrococcales > Microbacteriaceae > Curtobacterium > Curtobacterium sp. B8. Next base: position 2,230 of record NZ_BACW01000229.1, on the reverse strand, counting down.
CTGCCCTCCTGACGTTCCTCGGCATGTCCGTGCTCGCGGGCATGCTCGTGACCGTCGCCGTCACGCCCGCCGTGGCCGTGGTCGGTGAGGGCGCGTCCGGCGCGGCGTCCTTCTTCGAGGACCTGCCGGACTACCTCGACATCCAGACGCCGCAGCAGGTGTCCACCGTCTACGCGACCAAGGGCGGCCAGCAGGTCAAGATCGCCTCCTTCTACGCGGAGAACCGCACCAACGTCACGAGCGCGCAGATGGCCGACAGCCTCAAGGAGGCGGCTGTCGACACCGAGGACCCGCGCTTCTACGACGAGGGCGGCATCGACGTCATCGGCACCCTCCGCGGCGCAGCGGCGACCGCTGTCGGCGGCGACGTGCAGGGTGGTTCCAGCATCACGCAGCAGTACGTCAAGAACGTGCTCGTGCAGCAGTGCGAGTCGCTGACCGGGAAGACCGCCGCGCAGACGCAGGCGAAGGTCGACGCCTGCTACCAGGACGCCGCGGGCGTGACGCCGCAGCGCAAGCTGCAGGAGATGCGCTACGCGATCGCGGTCAACAAGAAGTACTCGAAGGACCAGATCCTCACGGGCTACCTCAACATCGTGGGGCTCGGCGGCCGGGTCTACGGCGCCGAGGCCGGCGCGGAGTACTACTTCGGGGTCCACGCGAAGGACCTCTCGCTCGTGCAGTCCGCGACGCTCGTCGCGATCCTCAACAACCCGTCGAACCTGCGCATCGACGAGCCGAACGACAAGGACAACGGCACGGCGAACGGGTACGCGCTGACGAAGGAGCGCCGCGACTACGTCCTCCGCCGCATGGAGGCGCACCACTCGATCACGAAGGCGCAGATGACGGCCGCGATCGCGACGCCGGTGCAGCCGCACATCACCGCGACCGCGAACGGGTGCTCGACGGCCGCCACGTCGTACGACGCCGGCTACTTCTGCGACTACGTCCGCGACGAGGTGCTGCAGGACCCGGCGTTCGGGAAGACCCTGGCCGAGCGCATCGCGACCCTCGACACCAAGGGCCTGCAGATCCACACCTCGCTCGACCTCGACCTGCAGAGCCAGGCGCAGTCGTCCCTGTCCGCGTACGTCCCCGCGACGATGGCGGGCGTCGACGTGGGCGGCTCGAACGTCACGGTCGAACCGGGCACCGGACGGATCCTGTCGATGGTGCAGAACACCGCCTACACGCAGGGGGAAAGCATTGCGCCCGCACCACCGGGGTGAACTAAAGCGCGGACACGGCGTACGGGAACTCCGGCGGGTTCCAGACCGGCTCGACCTTCAAGGTGTTCACCCTGGCCGAGTGGCTGGCGACCGGACACACGCTGAGCGACAGCGTCGGCACGACCGAGCACTCGTACCCGACCTCGGAGTTCACGAACTCGTGCGTGAACATCGCCGGGCCGAACTGGAACGTCGCCAACGCCGAAGCGGTGCCGTCCTCGATGACCGTGCAGGACGCGACGAGCGAGTCGATCAACACCGCGTTCGCGGCGATGGGCAAGCAGCTCGACCTGTGCACCATCGCCAAGCTCGCGGCCAACATGGGGATCCACCTCGCGAACGGCGGGAAGATCAGCTCCGTGCCGTCGATGATCCTCGGCACGAACAACCTGTCGCCGATCGACCTCGCCGAGGCGTACGCCGGGTTCGCGAACGGCGGTGTCGTGTGCACCCCGACCGCGATCGACTCGGTGACCGAGGCGGACGGCACGAAGATCACGCCGACGAAGTCCTCCTGCACGCAGGGCGTCGACCCCGCGGTCGCCGGGACGGTCGACTACGCGCTGCAGGGGGTCCTCAAGGGCAACGGCACCGCGGCCAGCGCGAACCCGGGCGACGCGACGCCGAAGTTCGCGAAGACCGGGACGACCGACGGCGACGTGCAGAACTGGCTCGTCGCGTCGACCACGAAGTACACGAACGCCACCTGGATCGGCAACGTGCAGGGGAACGTCGGGCTCGCGAACACGCAGTTCCTGCAGGGCACGACCGGGTACAGCGCGAAGTTCGGCGTCGGCAAGCAGATGATGACCTACCTCGACGGGCACTACGGCGGCGACGCCCTCCCCACGCCGGACCCGGCGATGATCGGGCACGTGTCGTCGTCTTCGTCGTCCTCGTCGTCTTCGTCGTCGTCCGGATCGCAGTCGGGCGACGGGACGGGGACGCCGGCCACGCCGGGCGAACAGTCGACGACGGGGATCAGCAGCAGCCGGGGC
>NZ_BACW01000230.1:0-1372 GCF_000333315.1 Curtobacterium sp. B8 | reverse complement strand
AGGGCCTCGCACACCCGCCCGAACGCCACCGGGTCCGAGAACACGGGCGTCACGTCGCGGAAGAGGATGCCCGGCTTCGGGAAGTCCTGCACGATCGCGGTGAGTCGGTCGACGAGGGCAGCAGCGGTTTCGGTCACCGCACAACGGTACGGCAGTCGGGGCGCTCGGATGGACGCGCACGGTGCGAGGTGCCGGCGGGTCACTCGCACGGTGCGAGGGTGCTGCGGCAACGTGCGAGGTTCCGCACAGGGTGCGAGGCGGGAAGCGTCGCACGATGCGCGAAACCTCGCACCGAACGAGCGCGCCGATGGCGGGCGCCCGGCACCTCGCACGGTGCGGTGCCGGACGCCCAGCGCCACTCAGCGCCAGAGGTGCATCGTGCCGCTCCGCAGCAGGACCCGCAGCTGCTGCTCACGGCGCTCGCGCTCGATCCGCTGCCGGGTCGCGAATTCGACGGTCACCGGCACGGGCGTGGTGCGCCGGCTCCACAGGATCAGCCAGAGGCCGATGCGGAGTGCGATGCGGTCGGGCAGCGAGACCCGGCGGCGCACCGCGCGCGTATCGGGAGGACGGGTGGTGGTCTTCGTGGACATGGTGTGGATCCCCTGCTGGATGGTCGCCCGGACGGTCCCCGGGCACGACGAACCGACCCGGGGTGCGGGCCGACGGAACGAAAGCGGTGCGAGCCGAAGAACGCGACGGCGCGCACGCGAGAATGGCGGATCGGCAACGACGAGAATGAACGCGGGTGCATTCTCGGAATGCAGTCCAATGAGGTGAGCGTCGTTGACCAAGGACATGCCGTGCGCATTCCTCGGCGCCGCCGTACCCGATCGCACGAGGCGGTTCGGGCACGGTGGACCTCGCGGACAGCGGTCGCGAGCTCAGGCTCAGCGGCGCTGGGTGCGCAGTGGTGTCGTGGAGCGGACGCTTCCGGTCAGCGGACTCGGAAAGGAGTGCCGAAGAGCCCGGTGATCCCACGGAACGGCGTGGTGCCGTGCGTCGTGATGGCGGTGATCATCATGGGTGTTCGCCCCCTTTCGGTCTCGTACTGACGGTGTGCTCGAGAACACTATCCACACCGGGAATGCCTGCGCAAGCATCTTTCGCAGAAATTGATCGGAATTGTTCCCGACGACGACGAACGGCCCGGTGTCACGAGGACACCGGGCCGTTCGTCGGCGGTCCGGGACGCCGGATCAGACCTCCGCCGGTCGCGCCGCACCGACGCGGAGGGCTCCGTCCACCACGTCGACCCGGACGGTGTCGCCGTCCCGGACCGACTCGGCGACCACGAGGCTCGCGATGCGGTCGTCGACCTCGCGCTGGATGAGGCGACGGAGCGGCCGGGCGCCGTACTCCGGCTCGAGCC
>NZ_BACW01000231.1:0-1727 GCF_000333315.1 Curtobacterium sp. B8 | reverse complement strand
CGTCCTTGTACCAGCCGAGGTGCCCGGACTGCTCGAACAGGTCGCCCTTGGTGATGTGCGGCGTGTAGACGAAGGAGTAGCCCTCCTGCTCGTGCCGGCGGCGCGAGTAGTCCTCCATCTCGCGGCGGATGATGCCGCCCTTCGGGTGGAAGATCGCCAGGCCCGAACCGATCTCGTCCGGGAACGAGAACAGGTCGAGCTCGGCGCCGAGCTTGCGGTGGTCGCGCTTGGCGGCTTCTTCGAGGCGGACGAGGTACGCCTTCAGCTGGTCCTTGTCGGGCCAGGCGGTGCCGTAGACGCGCTGCAGCTGCGGGTTCTTCTCCGAACCGCGCCAGTAGGCCGCCGCGACGCGCATGAGCTTCGACGCGTTGCCGATCCAGCGGGTGTGCGGGACGTGCGGACCGCGACAGAGGTCCTGCCAGAGCACCTCGCCCGTCTTCGGGTCGACGTTCTCGTACACCGTGAGTTCGCCGGCGCCGACCTCGACGCTCTCGCCCGAGTCGCCGGACTCCGCGGCGCCCTTCAGGCCGATGAGCTCCTGCTTGAACGGCTCCCCCGCCATGCGTTCGCGGGCTTCGGCGTCGGTGACGACCACGCGACGGAAGCGCTGGGCCTGCTTGACGATGCGGTCCATGCCCTTCTCGATCGCCTTGAGGTCCTCGGGCGTGAACGGCTCGGCGACGTCGAAGTCGTAGTAGTAGCCGTCGGTGACGGGCGGGCCGATGCCGAGCTTGGCGTCGGGGTTGATCTGCTGGACGGCCTGCGCGAGCACGTGTGCCGCGGAGTGGCGGAGGATGTCCAGCCCGTCCTGCTTCTGCAGCGTCACGGCCTCGGCGGTCTCGCCCGCCTGGACGTCCGCGGCGAGGTCCTTGAGGACGCCGTCGACCCGGATGGCGACGACGCCGCGCTCGCCGTCGAAGAGTTCGGTGCCCGTCGTGGCGGTCGTCGCGGTGCGGGGCTCGGGTGCCTGGGGAAGGTCTGCGGGCTCTGGTGCGACTGCGTCGGTCACGATCGTGGTGCTCCTCGGTTCGATCAGGGGTGGGTCAAGACTAGTGCGCGGCGGCCCCGGTGCGGCTCGCCTGTGGAGCGGGTCCGGCGGTGGCGCGGGTCTGCAGGAACGGCCGGGAGGCACGGTGCGGCTCCGTCAGTCGCGGCGCGGTCCCGTCGGTGCGGGTCCGTCGGTCGCGGCGCGGTCCCGTCGGGGCAGGTCCGTCAGACCGGAACGGCGCGGTCCGTCAGGCCGGGACGGTGCGGTCCGTCAGGCCGGGACGGCCCCGAGGGTCGTCACCGGGACGCGGGCCTCGACGCGCTCCCGGCCGGCGAGGCCGTCGAGCTCGAGCAGTGCGGCGAACCCGATCGCCTCGTAGCCCGCGCGCTCGAGCAGCGTGATGGTCGCGGCCGCGGTGCCGCCGGTCGCGAGGACGTCGTCGACGACGAGCACCCGCGTGCCCTGCGGGAGCTGGCCCGGGCGGAGCTCGAGCTCGGCCTCGCCGTACTCGAGCGCGTACTGCTCGCTGAGGACCTCGCCCGGGAGCTTGCCGGCCTTGCGGACGGTCAGGACGCCGACCTGGTGCTGGGCGGCGATGCCACCGGCGAGGGCGAACCCACGGGCCTCGATGCCGGCGACGGCCTGGAACCCCTCCCCACGGCGAACGGTGCCGCGAGGGCTCGCACACCCGCCGAACGCCACGGGTCCGAGACACGGGCGTCACGTCCCGAAGAGGATG
>NZ_BACW01000232.1:0-3958 GCF_000333315.1 Curtobacterium sp. B8 | reverse complement strand
GAGGCGCCTGCGGCTCCGCGCGTTGATGCCGGTGGCGCGACTGACGTCCGTGCTCGTGATCGGCCGGTGTGCGTTCTGGACCATCCACTCCTGGGCGAAGCGCATCGTCGCGGGGCCCTCGTGGAGGACGACGTCGGCGGCCGGGACCGCGTCGTAGGCATCGACCACGGCCTCGGCGACGAGCATGTTCAGCGCGGCCCGCCGTTCGCGGGAGGTGTCGGGACGCAGGAGCTCGGGGGCGACCGAGCGGATGACGGCCCGGAGCCGGTCCGTGCCCTCGGCGTCCGCCCGGGTCGCGAAGCGCAGCGGTCCGGGCACGGCCGATCGCTGCGCCGCCGCCACCGACTCGAGGAACGCCGCGGCGAACCGCACCGTGTGCAGCGTCGTGGGCGCTCCGTCGAACGCGATGTCCCGGCCGGACGGCCACATCACCGGCACGCCCGGGTCCATCACGATGGGGTCGCGGCCGGCGGCGTCGACCGCGAGGCCGGGCCGCGTCGTCCAGGCCAGCACGTACGTCGGCGACTGCCCGATCGTCCCCCACCGGGGTGCGTCGACGGAGGAGGTGCCCGCGACGACCTCGTCGTCCCCGACCGCCCGGAAGCGCCACGAGAAGCGCCCGTCCGCGGCGCGGCCGACGCTGATGTCCCGGCTCGAGTAGACACCCTCGTAGAACGCGACCGCCTCGTCGATGTCGAGTCCGTGGCGATCGACGTGGATCAGGGGTTCAGCATCCGTCGTCATGCAGCGCTCATTCTGTCGACCTCTCCGGGGACCCCGCTGGTACTGCGCACTGTGGACATTCACGGGGTCGAGGAGTTGGCTCGTCGGCGTGAAGTACGTGGTGTACGGGGACAACAAGGTGATGACCGGCGATGCGATCGCGGACGCGGTGCTCGCGTACGCGGCGGCCCTCGGGGAGAACGGGACGACCGACATCGTCGAGATCCCGACCGCGGACGACACCGGCACCGCGGTCAACGCGGAGCTGCTCCTCGGACCGGCGTCGCAGGTCATGGTCGAGACCGCTCCGGACGACGAGCTCGAGCCGGAGGACGACGACCTCGTGGGCGAGCTGGTGCGGCGGACCGCGGCGGTGGGCGGGGCCCGCTTCGTGGACGCCGCGTCCTCGCACTCCGAGGAGCCCGAGGCCAAACGCCTCCGCACGGACCCGCCGCAGCGCTGACCACGCCTCGCCGCAGCGCTGACCACGCCTCGCCGCAGCGCTGACCGCGCCTCGCCGCGTCAGACGCCGAGGTGTGCTGCCAGCACGTCCTCCGCGGTGGTCCAGCGCGCGGGCGCGTAGCGCTCCCCGCCGAGGTTCCGCAGCTGCCCTTCGCCACTGAACATGGACACGAAGTACTGCATGCCCTGCCAGGCGGGGAACGGCTCGTCGTCGTCGCGGGACAGCCGCCGGCCGACGCGGGCCATCGCCGACAGGGTGCCGGTCGTGCCGGCGAAGAGCACCCGGTGGCGCACGCCCGTCAGCCGCGAGAGCGTGTCCGCGAGGCTCCGCGAGGTGACGCGGTCCCCCGCGACCTCGACCACGCGGGGCGCCTCCGGGTCCAGCGCGACCCGGGCGACCACGTGGGCGACGTCGTCCTTCGTCGTGAAGTCGAGCGTCTGGTCCGCGCTCGACCAGGCGAGCACCAGCCGTCGGTCGAACTGCACCAGCGGCGCCTGCCCGGTCAGCATGTCGGTGAACGCACCGTTGAGCACCGACGTCGCCCGCACCGGTGCCGCGTCGAGCACCGCGGCGAACTCACGGCGGAGCTCGAAGTTGCGGTTCGTCCCCGGCGTCACGGAGCGGTAGTCGGCCGAGTAGTCGGAGGGGACGAACCGCGGGACGCCGGCCTCGACGGCGGCGGCGAGCAGTGCACGCTGCGCGTCGACGATCACGGACCGGGTGCCACTGAGGGCGGACACGACCACGTCGGCCCCGCGGAGCGCGTCGACGAGCGCTGCGTGGTCGTCGTACCGGCCGGTCACGACGTCGACACGACCGTCCTCGTGTAGTCGCTCGGCGGCAGCACCGCCCCGGGAGAGCACCCGGACCCGGACGTCGAGGTCGAGGTCGAGCAGGGCGCGGACGATCCGTCCACCGAGGTCGCCCGAGGCGCCGGCGACGAGCACGGTGGTGGTCATGCACCCCAGGCTACGGACCGGGCTCCCACACCGCTCAGCGCCGCAGGGTCTGCTTCGGGTACTCGCCGAACCGCTCCGCGTACGACGCGGAGAACCGTCCGAGGTGCGCGAACCCCCAGCGTCGCGCGACGTCGCCGACGGCCCCGGCCTGCGGGTCGAGTGCGAGCAGCTCCTCGTGCACGCGGTCGAGTCGGACCTGACGCAGGTAGGTCAGCGGCGACACGTCGAAGACCCGCCGGAAGGACTCCTGCACGGAACGGACGCTCAGCCCCGCCACCGCGGACAGGTCCGTCACGGTGACCTCCTCGGCGGCGTGGGCGTGGATGTGCTCGACGGCGGCCCGCAACCGGGCGTTCTTCGGCGAGGACAGCACCGCCGGCAGCCGGTCGGAGTGCGGTGGGAACATCTCGAGGAACACCCGCGCGGCCGACTCCTTCGCGGTCCGCCAGGCGTCGCTGTCCGGACCGGCGACGCGGAGGGCACGGGTCAGCCCGGTGATCGCGACGCGCCACGAGCGGATCGCGTCCGGCACCGGTGCGGCGAGGTGGTCGAAGCGGAGCGGTCGGTCGCCGAGGTCGAGGTGCTCCGCCGCGACGTGCTCGACGAACGCCCGGTCGAAGTGCACGAGGCGCTGGTCGTAGTCCGCCGCGGCGAAGGTGTAGGACCGGTCGGTCGGGTAGAGCACGGGGACGTCCGGTCGCATCTCGAGGGCTTCGCCGGTCAGGTCGAGCTCGGTCGTCCCCCCGGTCAGCCACCCGACGACGTACTCCTCGGCGGGCACCATCGGGCCGCGGATGGCCCCCGTCAGCTGGGAGCGCCGGACCGTGACCTCGGAGTCGCCGACGGCCGTGTAGCGGTAGGAGAACCCGTGCTCGCCTGCCCGGGCGACCCACTCCTCGGCGCCGTAGACACCGCCGAGGTCGCGCACGGCGGCCGCCGGTTCCGTCCCGGCCAGCTCGAAACGGACGGGCGCGACGGGCTGGTCGTCGAGGAACGCCTCGCTCATCGGGAGACCGCCGTCCGGGGGTCTGTCCCGCTTGCGCACCGGCGCGCGTTATCCGGATACGGTGGTCGGGTGAGCGCAACGTACAGTTGCTCGGAGTCGATCCGCAGTGAGGTGGTCAACGCATGAGCGACCTCGACCTGATCGGCGCGCTCACCCGGCTGGAGGGCTCGGTCGCTGCCCTCCGGAGCCGCCTGCGTGAGCGTCTGGAGGTGTCTCCGGGAGACCTCACGGTGATCCAGTTCGTCGCACGGGCGGAGACGGCCGACCGGACGGTGCGCGTGAAGGACCTCGCGGGCCACCTCGGACTGACGGGCCCGGCGGTCACCGGCGTGGTCGATCGCCTGGAACGCGCAGGACACCTGTGCCGGGTCCCCAACCCGGACGACGGCCGGAGCCGCCACATCGAACTGACCCCGGCCACCCGACAGGCGTACGCCGCTGCGATGGACGGCACGAACCAGCACCTGCACGACTTGGTGGCCTCCTTCTCGGATCGGGAGCGGGCTCGGTTCGTGCGGATCGTCGACCGCATCGTCGCGGCGATCGACCTCGGATCCCCGGGCGCCTGACGGCAGAGTACGGGCGTCTGGACCAACTCCCAGGCCGTTTGTCCAGCAAGCGCAACAAGGTAACTTTGCTATCTACTTGCCCGGTCATGCCCCCGGCGTGACCCGTACCGTCGGACGCGGTCGGGGCAAGCGCTCCGACGCCGACGATCGGGGAGGCACCCATGGGCGCGTACGAGACCGAACCCGGCATCGAGCCGGTGCGCATCGAGACGATCCGCGGCATGCGGCGTCGGGGAAG
>NZ_BACW01000233.1:0-4598 GCF_000333315.1 Curtobacterium sp. B8 | reverse complement strand
CCGCGTCCGGCAGGTGGGTGCGTTCGACCTGAAGACGCGGTGCGGACCCGCCCCGCGCCTCCGGGCCGCCGCCGGTCGCGGTGGCGAGGGACGTGGTCGACGCGGGGCGCGCCTCCTGGCCGTCCGTCGCCGCCTCGCCGTCGGTCGCCTCCGTCGTCGGGCCGAGGGCGCTCACCCCTTCACCGCCCCGGTGAGGCCGCCGACGATGCGCTTCTGGAAGACCGCGAAGAACGCCAGCGCCGGGATCATCGACAGCGAGGTGAACGCGAGCACGCGTGCCGTGTCGACCGAGTACTGCGAGGCGAACGCCTGGACGCCGAGCGGGAGCGTGTAGGTGGACGCGTCGTTGAGGATGAACAGCGGCAGGAGGTAGCTGTTCCAGCTGCCGATGAACGCGAGGATGCCGACCGTCACGACGCCGGGCAGCGACAGCGGGACGACCATGCGGAAGAAGAACCCCAGACGGCTGGCCCCGTCGATCGCGGCCGCCTCCTCGAGCTCGTCCGGGATCGCACGGAGGAACGGCACGAGGATGATGACCGTCGTCGGCAGCGCGAAGGCGATCTGCGGCAGGATGACGCCGGCGAGGTTGTTCGTGAGGCCGAGGTCCTTCACGAGGATGTAGAGCGGCGTGATCGCGACGGTGATCGGGAACATGAGGCCGGCGGCGAACAGGGAGTACAGCGCGCCGCTCCCGCGGAACCGGTAGCGGGCGAGGACGAAGCTCACCATGAGCCCGAGCACGACGACGCCGACCGTGGTGGTGACACCGGCGATCACGGAGTTGCCGAGCTGCTGCCAGAACACGCCGCTCGTCAGCACGGTGACGTAGTTGCCGATCTGCCACGGGTTCGGCAGGCCGGCGGGACTCGCCGTGATCTGCGAGTTGGTGCGGAACCCGCCGAGCACGATGTACGCGACCGGACCGACGCACACCGCGATGAACAGCAGCGCGATGAAGTACGTGCCGAGGTTGCGCTCACGCCGGACGGGACCGGTGTCCCGCTGACGGCGCTTCGGCGCGACGAGGGAGGCGGTGGCGGTCATCGGTCGCCCTTCCCGGTGAGGGCGCCGGCGGTGTCGCGACGCAGGACGAACCGCTGGTAGACGAGGGCGACGACCAGCGAGATGAGGAAGATGACCACGGCGACGGCGTTGCCGTACCCGTAGTTGCCGGACAGTCGGCCGTTCGCGACCATGTAGGTCGCCATCGTCGAGGTGCCGGCGGTGGAGGCGATGTACTGCCCCCAGATGATGTAGACGAGGTCGAACAGCTGGAGCGACCCGATGATCGACAGGAACGCCCAGATGCGCAGGGTCGGGCCGAGCAGCGGCAGCGTGATGCGGCGCTGGATCTGCCAGTAGCTCGCACCGTCGAGCTGGGCGGCCTCGAACAGCTCCTCGGGGATGCTCTGCAGGCCGGCGAGGAAGAGGATCACCGCGAAGCCGATGTACTTCCACGAGATGATCCCGAGCAGGGTCCAGAGCGCGATGTCGGGGTTCGACAGCCAGTCGTTCCGCAGGGCACCGAGGCCGATGGACTGCAGCAGGTCGTTCACCGCACCGCTCGACTGGAGCATCAGGCTCCACCCGGTGCCGACGATCACCTCGGAGATCACGTAGGGCAGGAAGATCAGGACCCGGATGAGTCCGCGACCCCGGATGCGCTGGTTGAGCAGCAGTGCGAGGACGATCGCGATCGGGCCCTGCACGACGAGCGACCCGATGACGATGAAGAGGTTGTGCCAGAGGACACCACGGAAGTCGGGGTCGGTGAAGATGACCGTGTAGTTCTGCAGGCCGACGAAGTCGACCGGGGCGCCGTAGCCCTGCCACCTGTAGAAGCCGTAGTAGGCGGCGAGCACGACTGGCAGGATGACGAACCCGACGAACATGATGACCGCGGGGCCCGCGAGGACGGCGATCTCGACCCGGGTTCGGACGTCGGTGCCCTTGCGGGCCCGGCGGGTCGGGGCCGACGGCGAACCGTCGGCCCCACCCGTGCGACGCCCCGTCCCGGACCGCGCCTCGTTCGAGCGCGGTGCGACGGAGGTGGTCATGTGTCAGCCCTTCGCTGCGGCCTGGTTGACGGTCGACACGATGTCCGAGACGGACCCCTTGCCGGCGAGCAGGTTGACGACGCTGGTGTTGAGCGCGTTGCCGACGTTCTGGCCGTACACGGTGTCCAGGTAGTTGGAGACGAACGGTGCCTTGTTGTACGCCTCGAGGACGCTCTTCAGGTAGGGCTCCGTGACGACCGTCTGCGCCGACTTGTTCGCGGGGATGGCGTTGAACGCCTTGTAGTAGGCCTCCTGCACCGGCTTCTCGGTCATGTAGTTGAGGAAGTCGGTGCACGCCTTCTTCGGGGCCTTCGCGGAGCAGGAGAAGCCGTCGACCGCGCCCATCATGGACCCGGTCTCGCCCTTGCCGCCGGAGACCTCCGGGAACGGGAAGAAGCCGAGGTCGGACAGCGGCTTGCCGTCCGGGGTGAGGGAGGAGATCACGCCCGGGTCCCAGGCGCCCATGAGCTCCATGGCGGCCTTGTGGTTCGCCACGAGGCCCGCCGAGCTCCCGGCGCCCTGCTGGGCCGCGGTGGTGAGGTACCCGTCGTTGAACGGCTCGGTGTCGAAGAACGCCTTCGTGTCCTCGCCCGCCTGCTTCCAGCACGCGTTCGTGAACTTCAGGTCCTGGGCGGTCTTCGTCAACACGCTCGAGGGGCACGCGCGCAGCGCGAAGTTGTAGTACCAGTGCGCGGCGGGCCAGGCGTCCTTCGCACCGACGGCCACCGGCTGGATGTCCGCGTCCTTGAGCTTCTGGATGTCCGCGTTCAGTTCGTCGATCGTGGTCGGCGTGCCGTCGATGCCGGCCTTCTCGAAGAGCTCCTTGCTGTACCAGATGCCCTCGGGGTTGACGTCGACGGGCATCGCCCAGGTCTTGCCGTCCTGCTCGTAGCCCGCGAACGACCCGTCGCTGATCTGCGACTTCGCGGTCGAACCGATGGAGTCGGAGATGTCGAGCAGCTGGCCGGCGTTGACCATGGCGGCCATCTTGCCGCCACCGCGCTGGAGGAACACGTCCGGGGCGGAGCCCGAGTTCAGCGCGGTCTGCAGCTTCCCGTCGAGGTCCTCGTTCTGGATCGCCTGGATCTTGATGGTGACGTTCGGGTTCTCGGCCTCGAAGTCCTTGACGGTCTTCTCCCAGAACGCCTTCCCCGGTCCGGTCGTTGAGTTGTGCCAGAAGGTCATCGTGACCTTCCCGCCGTCGCTCGAGGCGTCGCTGTTCGCCGAACACCCGGCGGCGGTGAGTGCTGTGGCCCCGATCAGCGCGATGGCTGCCGCGGCTCGGATCTTCCTCGTCATCGTGGAACTCCTGAAGTGTCGTCGTTGACTCGCAGCGACATCGACTGCCGCTGCGGAGAGCGTGCCAGGGCACGAGACGGCTTGTCAATCGTTATCGATAACGTTTTCTTTACCGATCGGCGGCCGCAGCGGCGGTACGGTGTGCAGATGGACACGGCGATCGGCGCGCGTCCCGGCGCCGGCCGGGTCACCATCGCGGACGTCGCGCGTGCCGCGGGGGTCTCGATCCCGACCGTGTCGAAGGTCATCAACCAGCGCGACGGTGTCGCCCAGGGCACGATCCTCCGCGTGCAGGAGGTCGTCGAGCAGCTCGGCTACGAGACCTCCCTCGTCGCGCGGAGCCTCCGGAGTTCACGCACCGGGGTCGTCGGCATCCTCGTGACCGAGTTCGAGCCGTTCTCGACCGAGCTGCTGCGCGGGGTGTCGGGCGCCACGACGGGCACCGGGTACGAACTCCTCGCCTACGCCGGGCTCGTGACCGGTGCCGAGCAGAAGGGCTGGGAGCGCCGCTCGCTCTCACGCCTCTCCGGGACGCTCATCGACGGTGCGATCGTCGTGACGCCGAGCACCGCGCTGTCCGCCTCGTCGATCCCGGTCGTCGCCATCGACCCGCACACCGGACCCGAGGGCCACGCCACGGTCGACTCGGACAACGAGGGCGGTGCGGTCCAGGCCGTCGAGCACCTCGTGGCGCTCGGGCACACCCGGATCGCACACCTCCGCGGCCGACCCGACCTGGCGTCCGCGCAGCTCCGCGAGGCGGGCTACCGGCGGGCCCTCGTGGCGGCGGGCCTCGACGTCGACGAGTCCCTCGTGCAGGACGGCGGCTACCAGGAGGACCGGTCGGCCGAGGTCGCGCTCGCGCTGCTGTCCGGGCCGGACCGGCCGACCGCGGTCTTCGCCGCGAACGACTCCTCGGCCGTGGGTGTCCTGCGGTCGGCTGCCGCCCTCGGGCTCCGGGTGCCCGAGGACCTGTCGGTGGTCGGGTTCGACGACGTCCCGCAGGCGGCCACGACCACCCCGCCGCTGACGACGGTCGCGCAGCCGCTCGTCGAGCTCGGGTCGCACGCGGTCGAGATGCTGCTCGCGATGCTGCGCGGGGGACCAGACCTCCGACCCACGTGCGGCTGCCGACCACACTGCGGGTGCGCCAGAGCACCGGGCCGGTGCCGACGCCCGACCGCTGACGCGCCGGGTGCGCCGGGGCAGCGGCGCCCGCGGCCGAACGTCTCGGACGGC
>NZ_BACW01000234.1:0-1440 GCF_000333315.1 Curtobacterium sp. B8 | reverse complement strand
GAGCTCGGTCCCGGGNGACCTCTAGAGTCCCGTCGTTCGTCACGTGGGCCCACAACAACCGCTCGGCCCTGGTCCGCGTCCCGCTCTACAAGCCGAACAAGGGGCAGTCGGCCCGCATCGAGTACCGCGGCATCGACTCCGCCGCGAACCCGTACCTGGCGTACTCGCTCCTCCTCGCGGCCGGCCTCAAGGGCATCGACGAGGGCTACGAGCTCCCCGCCGAGGCCGAGGACAACGTCTGGAGCCTGTCCGACTCCGAGCGTCGGGCCCTCGGCTACAAGCAGCTCCCGGCGAGCCTCGACCACGCGCTCGGCCTCATGGAGGACTCCGAGCTCGTGGCCGAGACCCTCGGCGAGCAGGTCTTCAACTTCGTGCTGCTCAACAAGCGGCAGGAGTGGCAGGCCTACCGCGACCAGGTCACGCCGTTCGAGCTCGACACGAACCTCGGCGCGCTCTAGCACTGCCCGCATGACCGGTCGGACGAAGACGTCACGGTCCGAGCTCGCCCGGCTCGGCTTCGCCGAGCTGTCGGAGAGCCTCGAACGGATCGCCGCGCTCGAACGGGTCCCCGGCCTGGAGGCGCGGTTCGGCGCCGTCCTGCCGCATGCGGGCAACGGGTCTGCCGCGGTCGGCAACGGGTCTGCCGCGGTCGGCAACGGGTCTGCCGCAGCCGACGCCGGCCCACGCCCCGTGTCCGCCGGGGGCGGGTCCGGCCTCCCGGGGTTCGACCCGGCAGCGGTCTGGGGCGCGACCGCCGACCCGGACGGAGCGCTCCGCCTGCTCGAACGCCTCTCGGAGCGCGCGCCCGACGAACTCGGAGCCGTCCTCGCCGACGGGGCCGCGGCCGCACGGCTCGTCCGGCTCCTCGGCGCGTCCGTCGGGCTGGGGGAGTTCCTGCACCGCCGCCCCGCCGAACTCGCCCTGCTGTTCGACCCGGTGACACCGCCGTGGACGCAGGACGACTACACCGCCTCCCTGCTCGCCGCGGTCGACGGCGCGACCGGTGAGGACGCCCGGCTCCGCCTCCGGGTGCGCTACCGCCGGCACCTCGCGCAGATCGCGCTCTTCGACGTGCTGCACGACGCCCCGACCGAGGCGTTCCCCGCCGTGGCCGCCGGGCTCGCGGACCTCGCGGGCGCGGCACTCGAGGCCGCGGTCGACGTCGCCCGGCGCGAGGTGCCGTTCCCCGCCGCCGACGTCGAGGCCACCCCGCTCGCCGTCATCGCGATGGGCAAGGCAGGCGCCCGTGAGCTCAACTACGTCAGCGACGTCGACGTCATCTTCGTGACCGAGCCCACCCGCGACGACGACGCGGACACCGGGGTCGGCACGGACCGCGCAGTGCTCATCGCCACCCGGCTCGCCGTCGCCGCCACCCACGCGATCACCGACCTGGCGGCCGAGCCCGCGCTGTGGGAGGTCGACGCGAACCTCCGCCCG
>NZ_BACW01000235.1:0-1288 GCF_000333315.1 Curtobacterium sp. B8 | reverse complement strand
GGGACGGGCCGCTGCGGGGAGATCCGGCCGGCGGTCAGGTGTCCGTGTGCGTCCCGGGGCATGCCGACCACTCTATCCGGGCGCGCGGGACCCGAGTTTCGGCCCGTGCACGCCGAGACTCGCCCTGGGCGACGGATCGTGCGCGCTCGCGCGCGAGACGTGTCGCCCACGGCGAGACTCGCCCCGCAGGACGCGACCACGACGCGACCGCCTGGAGGCCCGGTGCCTGCCCTGTTTACCTTCTCCTGTCCTCCAGGCGGTCGCCCTGCGCGCCCCGAGACTCGGCCTGCGCGCCCCGAGACTCGCCCTGCGCGCCCCGGGACTCGGCCTGCGCGCTCCGAGACTCGCCCTGCGCGCTCCGAGACTCGTCGTGAGCGACAGTTCTCGCGCGCTTTCGCCCGAGAACTGTCGCTCACGCCGAGACTCGCGCCAGCCCCCGGCCCCGGCCCAGCCCCCAGCCCGCCCAGCGGCACGCCCGGCCCGCACGCCCCCGCCGTGGGTACGGTGGCGGCATGAGCGACGAACGCATCGAGTCCCAGTGGTGGTTCAACGAGAAGACGCACGCCGTCGAGCAGGGCCCGCAGTCCCCGCAGCGCGACCGCATCGGGCCGTTCGAGACCCGCGAGGAGGCGCAGCACGCCCTCGACCGCATCAAGGCGAACAACGAGCGCTGGGACGACGAAGACTGACCGGAGAACCAATAGGCTGAGACTCCCAGCTGGACCAGCTGCACCACGGAAAGGGCGTCAATGGACAAGCAGACGGACTTCGTGCTCCGCACCATCGAGGAGCGCGGCATCAAGTTCA
This sequence comes from Curtobacterium sp. B8, assembly GCF_000333315.1. Lineage (NCBI taxonomy): Bacteria > Bacillati > Actinomycetota > Actinomycetes > Micrococcales > Microbacteriaceae > Curtobacterium > Curtobacterium sp. B8. Next base: position 481 of record NZ_BACW01000235.1, on the reverse strand, counting down.
TCCGACTCTGGTTCACCGACGTCATCGGGACGCTCAAGTCGGTCGCGATCGCGCCGGCCGAGGTCGAGGGGGCCTTCGCCGAGGGCATCGGCTTCGACGGCTCCGCGATCGAGGGCCTGACCCGCAGCTACGAGGCCGACGTGCTCGCGCACCCGGACCCCTCGACGTTCCAGATCCTCCCCTGGCGCGGCGAGATCGACCCCACGGCCCGGATGTTCTGCGACATCACGACGCCGGACGGCCAGCCCGCGGTCGCCGACCCGCGCAACGTCCTGAAGCGCACCCTCGCGAAGGCGAGCGAGCGCGGGTTCACGTTCTACACGCACCCGGAGATCGAGTTCTACCTCCTGAAGAGCCGCGAGTGGAAGGACGGCGGCCCCCAGCCCGTCGACCAGGCCGGCTACTTCGACAACGTCCCCGGTGGCAGTGCGCACGACTTCCGCCGCCGCTCGGTCCGGATGCTCGAGGACTTCGGCATCTC
>NZ_BACW01000236.1:0-10046 GCF_000333315.1 Curtobacterium sp. B8 | reverse complement strand
ACCCCGACCGTGGTGTGCTCCTCACCGGACGGCCGTACGCGTCGGGTGGGCGCTCGACGGCGAGGTTCCGCTGCCCGCGGCCGTCGTGCAGGCGTTCTTCCCGGGGGAGGGTGGCGGTCTCGCGATCGCCGACCTGCTCACCGGCGTCACGGCACCGTCCGGTCGCCTGCCCGTGTCCCTGCCGAGGGCCGCCGGCGCGCAGCCGTACACGTACCTGCACCCGCGGTTGGGCGGCCCCTCCGACGTGACCTCGGCGGACTCCACGCCCGTCCGACCGTTCGGGTTCGGGCTCGGCTACACGACGTTCGCGTACGAGGACCTGACCGTCGACGACAGCGTCCCGACCGGCGGCTCCTTCACCGCGTGCGTGACCGTCCGGAACACCGGCGACCGCGACGGCGAGGACGTCGTGCAGCTCTACGGGCACGACGTCGCCGCGTCGGTCACCCGGCCGCTCGTGCAGCTGCTCGGCTACGCGCGCGTGACCGTGCCGGCAGGGGCGTCCGTGCGGGTCCGGTTCGACGTGCCGGTCCAGCGGTTCGCGTTCTCCGACCGGGCGCTGCGTCGGGTCGTGGAGCCGGGGGACGTCCAGGTGTGGGTCGCGTCGCACGCCGCGGCGTCCCGGCCTGGAGGCGCGGTGCACACGGACGGGATCGTCGCGGTCGGTCGCGGTGCCGGTCCGGCGTCGCTGCCGGGGTCCGCCACCGAGCGCGCGGTCGTGCGCGTCACCGGGCCGGTCCGCGAGGTGCTGCCGACGGACCGGCGCACGGTGACGGCCGGCGTCGCCTGACGGCGCGCTGCGCGACGCCCCGGACCACGCTGCCTCGTGGTCCGGGGCGTCTCCCGTCGAGCGGCGGTCAGGCCGCGCGGCGGAGGGTCTCGCGCGGGTACTCGCCGTGCTGCTGCAGGTACGAAGCCGAGAAGCGTCCGGCGTGCCCGAACCCCCAGTGCTTCGCCACCTCGGCGATGCTCGTCGACGCCGGATCGCCCGCGAGCAGGTCGTCCCGCACCCGGTCGAGCCGCACCCGGCGGATGTACGAGTTCGGGGAGCAGTCGAAGGTCCGCTGGAAGGCGTGCTGCAGCGCCCGGAGGCTGAGCGACGCCACGCGTGCCAGGTCGGTGCTCGTGATCGGCAGGTGGCAGTGCTCGTGCACGTACTCGACCGCCCGCCGCAGGTGGGCGTTGCGGGGAAGGAGCAGCTCGTCCGGCAGGGTCTTCGACACCACCGGGTAGAGCTCGAGCAGCGCGAGCGCCCCGAGCCGGCCCATCTCCGCCTGCAGCAGCGGGGAGGCCTTGCCGTCCCCGACCGTGTGCGAGATGAGCCTGACCGCGTTCTGCCACACCTGCAGCGCGCGGTCGTCCGGGCGGACCCGGTGGTCGAGCGCGAGTGCGTCCGGCGCGGTCCCGCGCTCCCCGGCCACCTCCTGCAGTGCCGCCCGGTTCACCTGCACGAGCCGCTGGTCGTAGTCGCGGTAGTCGAACGCCGCACCGCCCTGCGGCCACAGCTGCGGGCGGCCGGGTTCCATCACGATCGGGTCGTCGTCCTGTGCCGTGATCGTCGCCCGGCCCCGGGTGGTCCACTGCACCACGAAGTCGTCCGACGGCGTCATCACGCCCGAGAGGTGCCCGTCGAACCGGATCGAACGGAGGGTCATCGAGTCGTCGCCGACGGCCCGGAACCCGAAGCGGAACGGTGCGTCCGTCCGGTCGGCCTGCCACTCGTTGCCCGCGTACGCCTCCGCGAGGAAGTCGCGCGCGACCTCGAGGTCGTCGCTCTGCGACGCGACCTGGACTCGGGTGGGGGTGCGTTCGGTCATGGGGGTTCCGGTGCAGCTTGCCTGGCGGCGGCCCGTCTGTCCGCTGAGCGCCGGAAACGGCCAGGCGAGGACGCCCCCAGTCCGGGGGTGGACCGGTCGGGATGCGCGATGGACCGTCGTCGCGGTCGTGGTCGCGGTCGGTGGCGTCCGGTCGGTGGCGTCCGGTCGGTCGGTCGCGTCCGGTCGGTGGCGTCCGGTCGGTCGCGTGCTGTCAGTGGCGGGCGAGGAACGGGTCGATCCGCGCCCACGTCGCATCAGGGGCCTCGAGGTGCGGCAGGTGCCCCGCCCCCGGCACGACCACGAACTCCGCCGCCGGGATCGCCGCCGCCACGGCACGCCCGTACTCCGGCGTCACGATCTGGTCGCTCTCCCCGAACACCACGAGCACCGGCACGTCGAGGTGCCCCAGGCGGTCCAGGAGGTCGGGGTCGCTCATCGACCGGCCGGCGACGACCGCCATCGTCGCGCCGTTCGACTGCTGGACGGCGCGCTGCTCGTCGGTGAGTGACATTGGGTCGACGTACCCGCGATCGGGGTCGTGCCAGGCGGCTTCCGCCAGCTGACGGGGGCTGAGCGAGAAGAAGTCCGCGATCGGCGCTCCGTCGACCACGGCCCCCACGCCGTCGATGTCGACCACGGCGCCGACGATGCCGGCGAAGCGCTCCTCGGACGCGGCGGTGAGCGCCATCTCGAGCGCGATCCAGCCGCCGATGGACGAGCCGACCAGCAGCACGTCCTGCTCGCCGTCCTCGCGCAGCTGTTCCAGGTACGCGACCGCGAGGGCGTGGATCGAGTCGATCGCCGCGGGACGCTCCGTGCCGTCCCAACCCGGGTGCGTCGGTGCGACCACGCGGAACGCGGACGCGAGGTGGGCGACGAGCGGCGCGACGGTCCTCGGGCCACCGCCGCCGTGGAGCACGAGTGCGGTGCGGTCCTGTGTGATGCCGGTGCTGGTCGTGGTCATGGTGCCTCCTGTATCAACATGTTTATCTACTGATGTTGATACCGTAGCACCATGGCGATCGACCTGGCAGCACTCGGCCTCACCCTGAAGCGCGCGCAGTACCGCAACCACCGCGCGGCGGAGCAGGCCCTGAAGGAGCAGGTGGGCGTGACCCTCGTGCAGTGGGACGCGCTGCGCGCCGTGGACCGGATGCCCCACGCCTCGGGGCACGACCTGGCCCTCGCGACCTTCCAGAGCGACCAGGCGTTCGGCGCACTGGCGGGCCGGTTGGTCGACCGCGGACTCATCACCAGGCGACCCGGGGTGGGGCGTCGGATCGAGCACGCCCTCACCGAGGACGGCCGCGCTGCGCTCGAGGCGGGGAGCCACGTCACCGAGGGTGTCCTCGCCGCGCTCTTCGCGCCGCTCACCGAGCGCGAGCACGAGGTGCTCGCCGGACTGCTCGCGAAGCTGCTCTCCGACGAGCCGGCCCCGTACCCGGCGAGCGGAGCGGACGCCGTACGCTGAGCCCGTGGTGGGCATGATCGTCCTCGTGGCGGCCGAGTACCTGGCCGACTCGCCCCTGTGGTTCCGCGGGGGATCCGAAGTGGGCCGATCGGACGTCGACGATCCTCCGGCGCTCGGGGTCAGCGCCGCCCTGCGGAACGACCTCCGCGCGTGGAACGACCGCTTCGAGCAGCTGTCGAGCCACGTGTTCGACGACCGCCGCGACCCGGTCGTCGCTCCGGACCCGACGCCGCCCGAGCTCTGGGACGCGCACCGGGTCGAAGCGTTCGAGCTGGCGGCCCGGGTCCAGCTCGAGCTCGGCGACGACGTCCACGTCTGGTGCGGCCCTGGTGGCGGGATGGACGCGGTGGCCGAGTGGGGCCCAGTTGTCGTCGTGCCGAGCGGGCATCGGGGGACCGACGTCGAGGTCCTGCACCACGGCGTCCGCGAGGTGCGCTCCGCGCGTGCGGCCGGCGCGCGCGAGGGGACCGCCAAGGCGATCGTCCACTGGCGCGCCCTGACGGAGCGCGTCGGTCTGCCCTTCGGTGACGCGGCGACGCGGGCCCTCGGGCTCCGGACCGCAGGACGTGTGCAGGCGGACCTCGGCTCGCGTGCAGGGGTCGGCTGCTGGTCCGGCTGGACGGGTCCGTACCGGTACGACGACCACGACTGAGCCCGGCACGATCGGCCCCGGATGTCCGCGGAGTGACGCAGTGGGGCGGCCGGACATCCGACTTGCGACGACGATGTCCGGGGATGGTGCGTGACGATCCGGCACTTCGTACCGTCATGGTCGAGAGAGCCACCGGAACCACCGGGGCCACCACCCGAGGAAGACCCGAGGAACCAGCCGTGACCACGATCGCCGACACCGACCTCCTGGTCGGACCGAAGAACGCACACCAGTCCGTGTCCTTCTCCGGACGTCACCACCGGAGCTCGTTCAGCGAGGTCCGCGCGGCACGTCGGCAGCGCACGCTCGCCATCGTCGCGATCAGCACCGGGATCCTCTCGGTCTCCGTGGCCGCATCGGCCGCCGTCGTGATCGGTCTCGGCGCGTGAGCACTCCGCTGCACGGTCGTCCGTCCCTCGAGGAACTCCGCCGCGATCCCCGCGAGTGGCACCGCCGCGGCATGACGCACCCCGCCGTGCTGCGGGCGATGGTCGTCGCGCGGGTCAACGGCCACGACGGCCCCGTCCAGGAACCGACCTACGCCGACTTCTTCAACGGCTGACCAGACAGAGCGCATGACGACTCCAACCCTGACCCCGGCACGCCCGGCGACCCCGACCGAGCACATTGCGGTCGAGGCCGCCGATGCCCTGTTCACCGAGCACGGCATCGTCCCGGTGGCCATGGAGGACGTCGCACGGCGGGCGGGCGTGTCCCTCGACGAGCTCGTGGCGGTGTACCCGACCCGGCACGACCTCGTCGTCGCGGTGCTGCAGCGGTGGCACGGGGCGTGGAGTGCGGCGCTCGACCGGATCGCGGCGGAGTCCGACGACCCCCGCGACGAGGTGCTCGGGGTGTTCGGGTACCTCGAGCAGTGCTTCGCCGAGGACGACTGGCGCGGCTGCGCGTTCATCAACCACCACGCCGAGCTCGGTCGGCAGGACCCGGCGATCGCCGAGCTGTCGCGCGAGCACTTCCGGCAGGTCGAGCAGCACCTCACCCAGGTCTGCTCCCGTGCCGGTCTCCCGGCGCACGTCGCCCAGGCGATCCTGCTCCTCGTCGAAGGTGCCCGTGTGGATTCCGCCGTCCAGCGGTCCGCGCAGCCCGCACGGACGGCCCGACTTGCAGCGGCGATGCTCATGTCCGTCTACGAGGCCGACCGCTCCGCCTGACACCGACGGGTACTCCGTGTCAGCATGAGGCGTGCTGACGATCGGGATCCTCGTCGTCGCCGGCCTGGTGGCAGGTGTCGTCGGCACGGCCGGCGGCATCACGTCCCTCGTGGCGTACCCGGTACTCCTCGCCGTCGGCCTGCCGCCCTTCGCGGCGAACGTCACGAACTCCGTTGCGCTCATCGGCAGCGGCGCGAGCTCGGCGTTCCGGGCCCGGTCGGTACTGCGTGACCGTCCGGTGACGATCCGACGTTGGATGCCCCTCACGGTCGGGGCGTCCCTGTGCGGCGCCGTGCTGCTCGTCGTCACCCCGGCGTCGCTGTTCGACCGGATCGTCCCGTTCCTGGTGCTCGCGGGCGGGGTGCTCGTCCTCGCGCAGCCGCTCCTCGACCGTCGTCGAGGAGGTGCTCGCACCCGGCCGGCCGTCGTCCTGCCGAGCGTCGCCGGGGTCGGGCTCTACAACGGGTACTTCGGGGCGGGGTCCGGCGTGCTCATGATCGCCGTGCTGCTGCTCACCGGCGAACCGAGCCTGCCACGGGCGAACGCGGTGAAGAACGTCCTGCTGGTCGCTGCGGACCTGCTGCCCGCGGTGGTCTTCGCGGTCTCGGGCCACGTGGTGTGGTCCGCCGCACTCGCGCTCGGCGCGGGCGCGGTCGTCGGCGGGCTCATCGGGCCGACGATCGCGCAGCGCGTACCGCACGGGGTGCTGCGGGTGGCCATCGCGGTGTGCTCGCTCGTGCTCGCCGTGGATCTCTTCGTCACGGTCGGCTGAGAGACGCCGACGGCCCCGCCCGACCAGAGGGTCGGACGGGGCCGTCACGGGTGAGCGGCGGATCAGCCCGCCGCGGCCCGGTACCGCTCGAGCACCTCGGGGTGCGGGTCCGCGGGGATCGTCGTCGTGGCGATGCTCCACGACGGCAGCGACCCGGAGAGGGCCCACGCAGCCTGCCGGGCAGCGCCCGCGGCGACGTACTCCCCGGGCTCCGGCAGTTCGACGTCACGCCCGAACACCTGCGCGGCGACGGCCCGGACGGCCTCGTTCCGCGCCGCACCGCCGATGAGCAGGAGGCGGCTCACCGCGACACCGGTCCGCTCGACGGCGGCCAGGCCGTCCGCGAGTGCGCAGAGCATCCCCTCGACGGCGGCGCGGGCGAGGTGCGCCCGGTCGGTCGTCGCGGGGGTCATCCCGACCAGTGAGGCGGTCGCGTCCGGCCGGTTGGGCGTCCGCTCGCCGACGAAGTACGGCACGAGGACGAGGCCGTCGGCTCCCGACGGCGCCTGCAGCGCCAGCTCGCCGAGCGCGTCGTGGTCGACGCCGAGGAGGCCGCCGATCACCTCGAGCACGCGCGCCGCGTTGAGCGTCGTGACGATCGGGAGGCGCGACCCGGCCCCGTCGGCGAAGCCCGCCACGGTCCCGCTCGGGTCCGTCACCTCGGTGTCGGTGACCCCGAAGACGGTGCCGCTGGTGCCGAGGGACACCGCGACGTCTCCGGGGCCGAGTCCGAGGCCGAGCGCTGCCCCGGCGTTGTCGCCGAGTCCCGCGCCCACGATCAGGCCGGCGCGTGCGACCGCACCGCCGGGCAGCTCGACGTCGCCGTCGAGCGTGCCCATGGCCTCGTCCGGCGCGACGACCCGCGGCACCACGACGGCGCCGTCCGTGCTCGCTCCGCCGCCGGCGACCCGCAGCCCACGCCCGAGGGCGGCCTCGAACAGCTCGCCGTCGTACTCCCGGCGCACCGGGTCCCAGTACGCCGTACCGCTGGCGTCGGAGCCGTCGGTCGCGAGGGCGTCGAGGTCGGGGCCGAGCGGGCTCTCGTCCGCCGGACCGAACCCGCGCAGCCGCCACGACAGCCAGTCGTGGGGAAGCGCCACGGCGGCGACCCGCGCGGCGTTCTCGGGCTCCGCGTCGCGGAGCCACCGCAGCTTGGTACCGGTGAACGAGGCCACCGGGACCAGACCCGTCCGGGCGACCCATGCCTCCCGGCCGAGTTCCTCGACCATCTGCGCGGCCGCGTCCGCGCTGCGCACGTCGTTCCACAGGAGCGCGTCGCGCACCACGTGACCGTCCGCGTCGAGCGCGACCATGCCGTGTTGCTGCCCGGCGACCGCAACGGCCGCGACGTCGTCGAACCCGCCGGCGTCCGCGATCGCGGCGCCGAGCGCGTCCCACCAGTGGCGGGGGTCGACCGACGTGCCGTCCGGGTGGGAGGCGCGCCCCTCCCGGACGACCGCGCCGGAGTCGGCGTCACGGATGGTCACCTTGCAGGACTGGGTCGACGAGTCGATCCCGGCGACGAAGGTCACCGAGCGCCCATGAGGTGCTCGATCGCCAGCTGCTGCAGGCGCACGAAGCCGAAGCCCTTGCCGCCGAAGTACGCGTCGGCGTCGAAGTCCTCGAACGCCGAGCGGTCGGCGAGGAAGTCGTCGTACGACTCGCCCGCGTTCAGCGTCGGGGTGCTCAGCTCGTCGACCTTGGCGGCGGACAGGGCCTCCTGCACCTCGGGGTCGGCGCGGAAGGCCTCGGCGCGCTCCTTGAGGAGGAGGTACATGCGCATGTTGGCCTTCGCCGAGTCCCAGACGCCCGTGATGTCCTCGGTGCGGCTCGGCTTGTAGTCGAAGTGGCGGGGTCCGTCGTACGCCTGGCCACCCTGCGGGGCGCCGTGCTCGAGCAGGTCGACGAGCGAGAAGGCGTTCTGCAGGTCGCCGTGACCGAACACGAGGTCCTGGTCGTACTTGATGCCGCGCTGGCCGTTGAGGTCGATGTGGAAGAGCTTGCCCTGGTAGAGCGCCTGGGCGATGCCGGCCGTGAAGTTGAGCCCGGCCATCTGCTCGTGGCCGACCTCGGGGTTGATGCCGAAGAGCTCGGGGCGCTCGAGCGTCTCGGTGAAGGCGATCGCGTGGCCGAGGGTCGGCAGGAGGATGTCGCCGCGGGGCTCGTTCGGCTTCGGCTCGATGGCGAAGCGGATGTCGTAGCCCTTGTCGGTGACGTACTGGGCGAGCAGGTTCACGGCCTCGCGGTAGCGCTCGAGCGCGGCCTGCACGTCCTTCGCGGAGTCGTACTCGGAGCCCTCGCGGCCGCCCCACATGACGAAGGTCTTCGCGCCGAGCTCGGCGGCGAGGTCGATGTTGCGGAGCACCTTGCGGAGCGCGAAGCGGCGCACCTGGCGGTCGTTCGAGGTGAACCCGCCGTCCTTGAAGACCGGCGCCGAGAACAGGTTCGTCGTGACCATCGGCACGATGATGCCGGTGGAGTCGAGGGCGCCCTTGAGGCGGTCGATCTGCGCCTGGCGCTCGGCGTCGGTCGAGCCGAACGCGAACAGGTCGTCGTCGTGGAAGGTCAGGCCGTAGGCGCCGATCTCGTCGAGCTTCTCGACCGCCTCGACCACGTCCAGCGCGGGACGGGTGGGGCCACCGAACGGGTCGGACCCGTTGTAGCCGATGGTCCAGAGACCGAAGGAGAACTTGTCGTCGCGGGTGGGCGTCGTTGCCATGGTGGATCACCGTTCGTCGTCGAAACAAAATGTTGCCGCGCCCAACATAAGCGGTAGTGTTGACTCTGGCAAGACGTGATCGCAAAGGAGCGAACGAATGGCATCGGACCGACTTCGAGTGGCGATGGTGGGCCACGGTTTCATGGGAGCCGCCCACTCGCAGGGGTGGCGGACCGCCCCGAGGTTCTTCGACCTCGGGGTCGAGACCGAGATGGCGGTGGTCGTCGGGCGTGACGCCGAACGGACCGAGGCGTCGCGCCGGCAGTACGGCTGGCAGACCGCCTCGACCGACTGGCGTGCGGCCGTGACGGACCCCGACATCGACGTGGTCGACATCTGCTCGCCCGGCTCCTCGCACGTCGAGGTCGCGATCGCCGCGCTCGAGGCCGGCAAGCACGTGCTGTGCGAGAAGCCCCTCGCGAACTCGGTCGCGGAGGCCGAGGCGATGACCGCGGCCGCCGCCGCTGCGCGGGCGTCGGGCGTCCGCTCGATGGTCGGCTTCAGCTACCGTCGCGTGCCCGCCATCGCGTTCGCGAAGCAGCTGGTGGAGGCCGGGAGGCTCGGCACCGTCCGGCAGGTCCGCGCGCTCTACCTGCAGGACTGGTTGGCAGACCCCGAGGGACCGATGACCTGGCGACTCGACAAGTCGCTCGCGGGCTCCGGCTCGCTCGGTGACATCGGCGCGCACGCGATCGACCTCGTGGAGCACGTCACGGGAGCGTCGCTCGCCACGGTGTCCGGCACGCTCGAGACCTTCGTGACGGAGCGCCCGCTCATGGCCGAAGGGGTCGGACTGTCCGGCACCGCCTCGTCCGAACGCGGGCAGGTCACGGTCGACGACGCCGCTTTCTTCACCGCGCGGCTCGCCGGCGGCGCAGCCGACGGGGCGATCGGCACGTTCGAGGCCACGCGCTACGCGACCGGCCGGAAGAACGGGCTCACGCTCGAGATCAGCGGGTCCGACGGCGCGATCCAGTTCGACCTCGAGTCGATGAACGAACTGCGGTTCTACGACGCGACGGCCCCGGCGGGGGAGCAGGGCTTCCAGCGGATCATCGTGACCGAGCCCGAGCACCCCTACATGGCGGCCTGGTGGCCGACCGGGCACCTCATCGGCTACGAGCACACCTTCAGTCACGAGGTGAAGGACTTCGTGCAGGCGATCGTCGCGGGCGAGGACCCGTCCCCGTCCTTCGAGGAGGGCCTGCACGTGCAGCGGGTACTCGACGCGGTCGAGCGCAGCGCGGCCGACGGCAGCGCCTGGACGGTGATCTGATGGCCGCGGCGCGTCGCGCACTGGTGGTGCGTGGTGGGTGGGACGGGCACATGCCGGTCGAGACCACCGACCTGTTCGTCCCGTTCCTGCGGGACAACTGCTTCGACGTGCAGGTGTCGGAGTCGACCGCGGTCTACGCCGACGACGCCGTGATGGCGGACGTCGAC
>NZ_BACW01000237.1:0-3615 GCF_000333315.1 Curtobacterium sp. B8 | reverse complement strand
GCCGCGTACCCGAAGGGCCTGCCGGAGGGCACCCTCTTCCAGCCGACCTTCCTGTACGAGATCATCTGGAACGTCCTCGGCGCGCTCGTCATCCTGTTCCTCGCGCGCAAGTTCACGCTGCAGTGGGGCAAGGTCATGGCGCTCTACCTCATCTGGTACGGGGCCGGTCGGTCGGTGCTCGAGTCCATCCGCGTCGACACGAGCGAGACGTTCTTCGGCGTGCGAACCAACGTGTGGATGTCCCTCGCCGCGATCGTGCTCGGCATCGTGATCTTCGTCGTCCAGTCACGGCGGCACACCGGCAAGGAGCCGTCGCCGTACCTGCCGGGTCGCGGGCCGTCGGCACGCGCCGATGTAGACTCGGACGACACCTGGTCGGAGCACGACGACGAGCCCGCGGCCGTCGCCGCCGACCCGGTCGGCTCCACCCGGTCCTAGCGTCCGGCCCCGTCGCCCACCGCGGCGGGACGGACACCGACCAGCCACCGGACGCCGGTCTCGGGAGCACCCTCGCGAGCCGTCCGGACCGTCGGGCGCACCCACCCGGCAGCAGCACCACCGCACCACCACCGCCCGCCACGAACCGGGCTCCACACCACCCGTGCCGACGGGGCAACCCACCGGCGGCACGAACGGGCACCTGTCCCGCCCGTCCGGGCGGAACGCACCACCGGGCCACCGCTGTCCCTGTTCCCATCCTCGTGAGGACGGTTCCCCATGGCGCTCCAGCCAAGCCAGTCGCGCACCCAGTCGTCGACGTCCGGGCTCCTGCCCCCGCACCGCCGCTTCTCGGCCGTGCCGGAGGCGACCGGCATGTACGACCCGGCCAACGAGAAGGACGCCTGCGGCCTCGCCATGGTCGCGACGCTCCGCGGCACCGCCGGACACGACATCGTCGACGCCGCGCTCGGTGCCCTGCGCAACCTCGAGCACCGCGGTGCCGTGGGCTCGGACGCGGGCACGGGCGACGGTGCGGGGATCCTGTGCCAGGTGCCGGACGCGTTCCTGCGCGACGAGGTGCCGTTCGACCTGCCGGCAGCGGGGGAGTACGCCGTCGGCACCGCGTACCTGCCCCTCGACGAGGACGACCGCCACCGTGTGCAGGGCGTCATCGACCGCCTCGCGCGCGAGGAGGGCCTGCGGGTCCTCGGCTGGCGCGAGGTCCCGGTCCGTCCCGAGGTCCTCGGGACGCTCGCGCGTGCCGCGATGCCGGCCTTCGCCCAGCTCTTCGTCGCCTCGGTGCGCCACGACGTGCACGGTGCGGCGTGGAGCGGCATCGCACTCGACCGGCAGGCGTTCCGGCTCCGCAAGCGTGCCGAGCACGACGCCGAGGTCTACTTCATGTCGCTGTCGAGCCGGACGATGGTCTACAAGGGCATGGTCACGACGCTCCAGCTCGAGCCCTTCTACCCCGACCTCAGCGACGAGCGGTTCGCGTCGAAGCTCGCGATCGTGCACTCCCGCTACTCGACCAACACGTTCCCGTCGTGGCCGCTCGCGCAACCGTTCCGGACCCTCGCGCACAACGGCGAGATCAACACCGTCCGCGGCAACCGCAACTGGATGCGCGCACGGCAGTCGCAGCTCGAGAGCGAACTGGCTCGCGACATGGCGCCGCTGCTGCCGATCGTCAGCCCGGGCGCGAGGGACTTCGCGTCGTTCGACGAGGTCCTCGAGCTCCTCACCCTGACGGGCCGGTCGTTGCCGCACGCCGTCTCGATGATGGTGCCGGAGCCTGGGAGAACCAGACCGGCATGAACCCGAGCTCCGAGCGTTCTACGAGTACCACTCGATGCTCATGGAGCCGTGGGACGGCCCGGCCGCCATCACCTTCACNGACGGCACGCTCGTCGGTGCGACCCTGGACCGGAACGGCCTGCGTCCGGGCCGGTTCCTCGTGACCGACGACGGCCTCATCGTGATGGGCTCGGAGACCGGCGTCATCGACGTGCCCGCTGCGAAGGTCGTCCGCAAGGGCCGCCTGCGCCCCGGGCGGATGTTCCTCGTCGACACCGAGGCCGGCCGGATCATCGAGGACGACGAGGTCAAGCAGTCCCTCGCGACCTCGGGTCCGTGGAGCGAATGGCTCGAGTCCGGCCGCATCAAGCTGTCCGACCTGCCGGAGCGCGAGCACATCGTGCACACCCCGGCCTCGGTGACCCGGCGCCAGCGCGCGTTCGGCTACACCGAGGAAGAGGTCCGCATCCTCCTCCGCCCGATGGCGCAGACCGGCGCGGAGCCCCTCGGGGCCATGGGATCGGACACGCCGATCGCCGTGCTGTCGCAGCGCCCTCGGCTCCTCTTCGACTACTTCACGCAGCAGTTCGCCCAGGTGACGAACCCGCCGCTCGACTCGATCCGCGAGCAGGTCATCACCTCGATGGGCATGGGCCTCGGGCCGGAGCGCAACCTGCTGTCCGCCGGTCCCGAGCACGCGAAGCAGATCGTGCTCGGCTTCCCGGTCATCGACAACGACGAACTCGCGAAGATCCAGCACTTCGAGACCGCGTCCGGTCGCCACCTCACCGTCACGATCAAGGGGCTGTACCGCGTCGACGACGGCGAGGCCGCGATGCAGAACCGCATCGACGCGGTCTGCGACGAGGTCGACGCCGCGATCGAGTCCGGCAAGCAGTTCATCGTGCTGTCGGACCGGGACGGCAACGCGGAGAACGCGCCCGTGCCGAGCCTGCTGTTGCTCGCCGCCGTGCACCACCACCTCATCCGGACCGAGCAGCGCATGAAGGTCGGCCTGATCGTCGAGGCCGGCGACGTGCGCGAGGTCCACCACGTGGCGACCCTCATCGGCTACGGCGCATCGGCGATCAACCCGTACCTGGCGATGGAGACCTGCGAGAACCTCGTCCGCGCGGGCATGATCACCGGGATCACGCCCGAGCAGGCCGTCCGCAACGTCATCAAGGCGCTCGGCAAGGGCGTCCTCAAGATCATGTCGAAGATGGGCATCTCCACGGTGTCCAGCTACGCCGGCGCGCAGGCGTTCGAGGCCGTCGGGCTCTCCCAGGAGTTCGTCGACCGGTACTTCACCGGCACGTCCTCGATCCTCGGCGGTGTCGACATCGACGTGATCGCCCGTGAGAACGCGGAACGCCACGCACAGGCGTACCCGCAGGACGGCGCGGTGCTCTCGCACGAGCGACTCCAGACCGGCGGCGAGTACCAGTGGCGCCGCGAAGGACCGCCGCACCTCTTCAACCCGGACACGGTGTTCCGCCTGCAGCACGCCACCCGTGCGCGGCGCTACGACATCTTCCGCGAGTACTCGAAGGCGGTCGACGACCAGTCCGAGGCGCTCATGACGCTCCGCGGCCTCTTCCGCTTCAAGGACGGCGTCCGGCAGCCGATCCCGCTCGACGAGGTCGAGCCGATCGAGTCGATCGTCAAGCGGTTCAACACGGGCGCCATGTCCTACGGGTCGATCTCGAAGGAAGCGCACGAGACGCTCGCGATCGCGATGAACCGGCTCGGTGCGCGGTCGAACACGGGCGAGGGCGGCGAGGACGTCGAACGCCTGCTCGACCCGGAACGCCGCAGCGCGATCAAGCAGGTCGCCTCCGGCCGATTCGGCGTGACGAGCATGTACCTGACGCACGC
>NZ_BACW01000238.1:0-2916 GCF_000333315.1 Curtobacterium sp. B8 | reverse complement strand
GCCGACCTCGAAGCCGTCAAGGCCCGCGTCGGCGTTCCGGGTCCTGCGCAAGGACTTCATCGCCGACCCGTACCAGGTCGTCGAGGCACGCGCTGCCGGCGCCGACGTCGTGCTGCTCATCGTCGCGGCGCTCGGGCAGGCACAGCTCGTCGAGCTGCACGGCCTCGCCGAGGAACTCGGGATGCGCGTGCTCGTCGAGGCGCACTCCGCCGACGAGGTCTCCCGTGGCCTCGACGCCGGTGCCCGGATCCTCGGGGTGAACGCGCGCGACCTGACCGACTTCTCGCTCGACCGCGACCTCTTCGGCTCGCTGGCCGACCGCATCCCCGACGGCGTGGTCCGCGTCGCCGAGTCCGCGGTCGCCGGTCCTGCCGACGTCGCGCACTACCGCTCCGCGGGTGCCGACGTCGTCCTGGTGGGGGAGGCGCTCGTCACGGGCGACGACCCCGCCGCCACCCTCGCGTCGTTCATCGCCGCAGCGCGGTCCTGACGCCGATCGCTGCGCCAGAGCGCGGCGACCGGGTCCCGTCCCGCGGCTCCCCAGCACGACCCACACGGTCCGGCAGCTCCGGACCCCGCACGGAAGGCACATCGTGACCTCGCTCCGCGAACAGCACGGCCCGTACTTCGGCGACTTCGGCGGGCGGTTCGTCCCCGAGTCGCTCGTCCTGGCGCTCGACGAGCTCGAGGCGGCCTTCCGGGAGGCCTGGGCGGACCCGGCGTTCCGGCAGGAGCTCGACGACCTGCAGCGCGACTACACCGGCCGTCCGTCGATCATCACCGAGGTGCCGCGGTTCGCGAAGCACGCCGGCGGTGCCCGGATCATCCTCAAGCGCGAGGACCTCAACCACACCGGCTCGCACAAGATCAACAACGTGCTCGGCCAGGCCCTCGTCGCGAAGCGCCTCGGCAAGACGCGGCTCATCGCGGAGACCGGCGCCGGCCAGCACGGCGTCGCCACCGCAACGGCCGCCGCGCTCTTCGGCATGGACTGCGTCGTCTACATGGGGGCGGTCGACACCGAGCGCCAGGCCCTGAACGTCGCCCGGATGCGGCTGCTCGGCGCCGAGGTCGTCCCCGTCGAGACCGGGTCCCGCACGTTGAAGGACGCCATCAACGACGCCCTCCGCGACTGGGTGGCGAACGTCGAGCACACCCACTACCTGCTCGGCACGGTCGCGGGTCCGCACCCGTTCCCGGAGATGGTGCGCGAGTTCCACAAGGTGATCGGTGACGAAGCACGGCAGCAGGTCCTCGACAAGGTCGGCCGCCTGCCGGACGCCGTCGCCGCGTGCGTCGGCGGCGGGTCGAACGCGATGGGGATCTTCGACGCGTTCCTCGACGACGAGTCGGTCGCCCTGCACGGGTACGAGGCCGGCGGCGAGGGCCTCGAGACCGGTCGGCACGCGGCGAGCATCTCGCTCGGGCGGACCGGTGTGCTGCAGGGCACGAAGTCGTACCTGATGCAGGACGAGGACGGGCAGACGATCGAGAGCCACAGCATCTCCGCCGGACTCGACTACCCGAGCGTCGGTCCGCAGCACGCGCACCTCGCGGCGATCGGCCGTGCGAAGTACGAGCCCATCACCGACACCGAGGCGATGGAGGCGTTCCGTCTGCTCAGCCGCTCCGAGGGCATCCTGCCGGCGATCGAGTCGTCGCACGCCCTCGCCGGCGCGATCAAGCTCGGCAAGGAGCTCGGCCCCGACGGGGTCATCCTCGTGAACCTGTCCGGCCGCGGCGACAAGGACGTGGCGTCCGCCAGCCGCTACTTCGGCATCCTCGACGAGAGCGCGGTGCAGCTGTGAGCACGAACACGAACGCCTCGGTCGCGTCGACCATCGACGCGGCGAACGCCGAACGCGCCGGGGCGGTCGTCGGGTACCTGCCCGCCGGCTTCCCCGACGTCCAGACCAGCGTCGACGCCGCGGTCGCCCTCGCCGAGAACGGCGTGGACGTCATCGAGCTCGGCCTGCCGTACTCCGACCCGGTCATGGACGGCGCGGTGATCCAGCGGGCCGCCGAGGAGAGCCTGGCGAACGGGTTCAAGGTGGCGCAGGTCTTCGACGCCGTCGAGCAGATCACGAGCCGCGCCGACGTGCCGGTCCTCGTGATGACCTACTGGAACCCGGTCCTCCGCTACGGGGTCGACCGCTTCGCCGACGACCTCGTCGCAGCCGGGGCCTCCGGGCTCATCACCCCGGACCTCATCCCGGACGAGGCCCGGGAGTGGATGGACGCCTCGGAGCGCACACACCTCGACCGCGTCTTCCTCGCCGCCCCGTCGTCGACGGACGCCCGGATGCACCAGGCGGTGGAGGCCAGCCGCGGCTTCGTCTACGCGGTGTCGACGATGGGCGTCACCGGCGCGCGGCTCGGGGTCGACGCCGCAGCCCGGACCGTGGTGTCGCGGCTGCGCGACGCCGGTGTCGACCGGACGTGCGTCGGACTCGGCATCTCGACCGCCGAGCAGGTCGCGGAGGTGCTCGAGTACGCCGACGGCGCGATCGTCGGGTCGGCGTTCGTGCGCGCCCTCGCCGACCTCGGGGTCCGGGGCGTCGCGGACCGCGCGGCGGACCTCACGACCGGCGCGCAGCGCCGCTGACCCAGCGGGCCTCCCGTCCGTGACGGTCCCGTCCGTCACGATCCCCGTCCGTCACGATCCCCGTCCGTCACGATTCCCACAGGACCGTCCGGCACGGTCATGGCGGGCGGTGGTCCGCGCTACAGTGATCGGGGCCGCGGTTCACGGCGGCCCGGCCAGCAAGCACCGAAAGGCGACCGCACCTCCATGCCCCTCCTGAGCATCCCGAGCCCGAGCACCGCCTGGCAGTACTTCGACCTGACGGCCTGGCTGCGCGACACGTATCGGCTGGTCGCTGCCGCTCGACTTCCGCATCCACGCGTACGCGATCT
>NZ_BACW01000239.1:0-5148 GCF_000333315.1 Curtobacterium sp. B8 | reverse complement strand
GACCTGTTCGCGGAGCTGACCGAGAAGGCGCGCACGCGCCCCGAGGGCTCCGGCACCGTCGCCGAACTGGACGCCGGCGTGCACCAGATCGGCAAGAAGATCGTGGAAGAGGCAGCCGAGGTCTGGATGGCGGCCGAGTACGAGGGCGACGAGCGCACCTCGGAGGAGATCTCGCAGCTGATCTACCACCTCCAGGTGCTCATGGTCGCGAAGGGGCTCACCCCGGCGGACGTCTGGCGACATCTGTAGGGAGCGCACCAGCGCCCAGCGGTGCCCAGCGCCCAGCGGCGCCCAGCGCACCCCGACGGACCGCCCGACACCTCCACCAGAAAGCAGACCCCTGATGCTCCGCATCGCCGTGCCCAACAAGGGCTCGCTGTCCGAGACCGCCTCCGAGATGCTCAAGGAGGCCGGGTACGCCGGTCGCCGTGACCCGAAGGCGCTGCACCTGATCGACGAGCGGAACGGGGTCGAGTTCTTCTTCCTCCGCCCGCGCGACATCGCGACCTACGTCGGCTCGGGTGCCCTCGACGTCGGCATCACCGGCCGTGACCTCCTGCTCGACTCCGGGTCCGAGGCGCACGAGGTCGACGCGCTCGACTTCGCGGGCTCGACCTTCCGGTTCGCGGGCACGCCGGGGCGGTTCTCCGCGCTGCAGGACCTCGAGGGCGTGCGCGTGGCGACGAGCTACCCCGGCCTCGTCGGCGACTTCCTCGCCGGCCACGGTGTCACCGCGACGCTCGTGAAGCTCGACGGCGCGGTCGAGAGCGCTGTCCGGCTCGGGGTCGCGGACGCGGTCGCCGACGTCGTCTCGACGGGCAGCACGCTCCGGCAGGCCGGGCTCGAGATCTTCGGCCCGGTGATCCTCGAGTCCACCGCCGTGCTCATCGCCACGGACGAGGACCGCGCGGGCATCGACGTCCTCCGTCGTCGGCTGCACGGCGTGCTCGTGGCGCGCGGCTACGTGATGCTCGACTACGACATCCCGACGGCGCTCGTGCCGGACGCCACCGCGATCGCCTCGGGCATGGAGTCGCCGACGGTCTCGCCGCTCCACGGCCGCGACTGGTCGGCGGTCCGCGTGATGATCCCGCGGTCGGACATGAACCAGATCATGGACTCGCTGTACGAGCTCGGCGCGCGGGCGATCCTGGTCAGCTCGATCCACGCGGCTCGACTGTGACCGCCCCGGTGCCCGAGGACGCGTCCGGCTCGCCCGCACGCGAGGGCGGCGTCGCGGTCCGGGTCATCCCCTGCCTCGACGTGCAGGGCGGGCGCGTGGTCAAGGGCGTGAACTTCCTGGACCTCCAGGACGCCGGGGACCCGGTCGAGCTCGCGGCGCGCTACTACGAACAGGGCGCGGACGAACTCACCTTCCTCGACGTCGGTGCGACGGTCGAGAACCGCGCGACGATGTACGACACCGTGACCCGGACGGCCGAGCAGGTCTTCATCCCGCTCACGGTCGGCGGTGGCGTCCGCAGCGTCGACGACGTGGCCCGGCTGCAGCAGTGCGGCGCGGACAAGATCGGTGTGAACAGCGCCGCGATCGCACGGCCCGATCTCGTCGGCGAGATCGCCGACCGGTTCGGCGCGCAGGCGGTCGTGCTCTCGCTCGACGTGAAGCGCTCCGACCGCATGCCGTCCGGGTTCGTCGTCACGACGCACGGCGGCCGCACCGAGTCCGACCTCGACGCGATCCGCTGGGCGCACGAGGCCGTCGAGCGCGGCGCCGGGGAACTCCTCGTCAACTCGATCGACGCCGACGGCACGAAGAACGGGTTCGACCTGGAACTGGTCGCCGCGGTCCGCGCGGTCGCGTCCGTCCCGGTCATCGCCTCGGGCGGTGCAGGGCTCCTCGACCACTTCGCACCGGCGGTCGACGCGGGTGCCGACGCGGTCCTCGCGGCGAGCGTCTTCCACCGCGGCGAGATGACGATCGGCGACGTGAAGTCGGCGCTCCGCGCCGCGGGCCACCTCGTCCGCTGACCCGGTCCGGCCGGCCGGCTGCGGCCCTCGACGTGCCCGACCACCGGCCTGGAGGCACGTGGCGGCGCCGCCCCGGGCCTCCCGTCCGTCCCGCGCGCACCGCGCGCCGTAGGCTAGGAGCCTCATGACCGACAGCACCAACGCCAGCACCGACGCGGTCCTCGACCGCGTGCGCTTCGGTGCGGACGGCCTGCTCCCCGCCATCGTGCAGGAGGAATCGTCGAAGGACGTCCTCATGCTCGGCTACATGGACCGGGAGGCACTCCGCCGCACCCTGACCGAGGGCCGGGTGACCTTCTGGTCCCGCTCCCGGCAGGAGTACTGGCGCAAGGGCGACACCTCCGGCCACGCACAGTACGTGCGCGCAGCAGCCCTCGACTGCGACGACGACACCCTCCTGGTGACCGTGCAGCAGGTCGGTGCGGCCTGCCACACCGGCGCACACGCGTGCTTCGACGTCGATCCGCTCACGCCCGTCACGGCGACCGCCCCGGAGGCCACCCGATGACCACCAGCACGACGACCGCGCGCGCCGAGTTCGACGGGCTCCTCGCCGACCACCGGGTCGTGCCCGTGGTCCGCGCGCTCTTCGCCGACAGCGAGACCCCGGTCGGCGTGTACCGGAAGCTCGCCGACGGTCGCCCGGGCTCGTTCCTCCTCGAGTCGGCCGGTCAGGGCGGCCTGTGGTCGCGCTGGTCGTTCGTCGGTGTGCGGAGTTTCGGCGTCCTCACGCAGGACGGCGACCGCGCGGCCTGGATCGACACCGGCATCCCGGCGTCGCGTGCGGTCGACTCGCTCGACGGCGCTCCGCTCGACGTGCTGGCGCGCCTGCACGAGCGGTGGGCCACGCCGCGGGTCCCCGGCACACCGCCGCTCGTCGGCGGCACGGTCGGGTTCATCGGGTGGGAAGCGGTCCGGCAGCTCGAGCACCTGCCGAACGTGCCCGCCGCGGACTTCGACGTCCCCGGGCAGGCGCTCGCGTTCGTCTCCGAGCTCGCCGCACTCGACCACCGCACCGGGCTCGTCCTGCTCGTCGCGAGCGTGCTCAACGACGGCGTCGACGACGTGGACACCATGTGGGCGGACGCGCAGGCCCGGCTCGACCGGATGCAGGCGGACCTCGTCCAGCCGACCGTCGCGACGGTCGCCGAGGCGTTCGACATCGCCGACCCGGCACCGACCCACCGGTCGACCCCGGACGAGTACATGGCGGCCGTCGAGCGTTCGAAGGACTTCATCCGCGACGGGGACGTCTTCCAGGTCGTCATCTCGCAGCGGTTCGACCAGGACGTCACGGCCGACCCGCTCGACGTCTACCGGGTGCTGCGCATGCTCAACCCGAGCCCGTACATGTACTTCCTGGCGCTGCGCGACGTCCACGACGAGCCGTTCTGGATCGTCGGCGCCTCACCGGAGGCCCTGGTCAAGGTGCAGGCGGGCCGGGCGATCACGCACCCGATCGCCGGTTCGCGTCCGCGTGGCGCCACCCCCGAGGAGGACGTCCGCCTCGGCGAGGACCTGCTCGAGGACCCGAAGGAGCGCGCCGAGCACCTCATGCTCGTCGACCTCGCGCGCAACGACCTGCAGAAGGTGTGCGAGCCGGGCACGGTGGCGGTCACCGAGTTCATGACGGTCGAGCGCTTCAGCCACATCATGCACCTCGTGTCGAGCGTCGAGGGCGCGGTCCGTGCCGACGCCTCGGCCATCGACGTGTTCCGCGCGACGTTCCCCGCCGGCACACTGTCGGGTGCGCCGAAGCCCCGCGCGCTGGAGATCATCGACGAGCTCGAGCCGGCGAAGCGTGGTGCGTACGCGGGGGTCGTCGGGTACTTCGACTTCGCGGGCGACGCCGACCTCGCGATCGCGATCCGGACCGCCCTCATCCAGGACGGTGTGGCCCGCGTGCAGGCCGGCGCCGGACTCGTCGCGGACTCGGACCCCGCCACGGAGCACCAGGAGGCCGTGAACAAGGCCGCTGCTCCGCTCCGTGCGGTCGCGACCGCGAACCGGATGCGCGAGGTGCTGTCGTGACGCTCCGGCGGTCCC
Organism: Curtobacterium sp. B8; assembly: GCF_000333315.1. Taxonomy (NCBI): domain Bacteria; kingdom Bacillati; phylum Actinomycetota; class Actinomycetes; order Micrococcales; family Microbacteriaceae; genus Curtobacterium; species Curtobacterium sp. B8. The sequence continues at coordinate 1,113 of NZ_BACW01000239.1, read as the reverse complement.
GTCCCCTCGTCGTCGTCGCCGGGCTCGTCGTCGCGGGCATCGTGATGCTGTCGTGGACCCAGACGTGGTTCACGGTCCACCTCCGCGCGGGTGCCGCGGTCGTCTCGACGGTCACGGCGGACGGCTCGAAGTCGGTCCCGCAGTACACCGCCCTCGCGATCGCCAGCCTCGCGCTGTTCCTCGCGATGACGATCGCGGGTCGGGTGGTGCGTGTGGTGCTCGCCGTCATCGAGGTCCTGCTCGGCGTCGCCGTCGTGGTCACCGGGGTGTCCGCCCTGCGTGACCCCGTCGCTGCGGCCCGCGGAGCGATCGGTGAGGTCGCCGGGGTGAGCGACCTCGGCGGCGTGCGGCGCGTCGTGTCCTCGGTCGACGTCACGGCCTGGCCGGCGGTGGGCATCGCCGGCGGCGTGCTGGCCGTGCTGCTCGGCGTCGTGGTCCTGTTCGTCCAGCGTTCCTGGCCCGGTCCGAGCCGGAAGTACGGGGCCGCGACCGCCGGTGCCGCCGCCGACGCCCGCGCGGTCGCCGTGCAGCGGGACGCGATCACCGACTGGGACGACCTCTCGGCGGGCACCGACCCGACCGACGCCGACCAGACGCCGTTCCCGTTCGACGGAGACCCGGGGGCGTCCGCCCGCGGCGAGCGAGCACGGACCGAGCCGTCCGCCGACGGCGAGCGAGCACGGACCGAGCCGTCCGCCGACGGCGAGCGAGCACGGACCGCGGCGGTCGACGCGGTAGGGTTGGAAGGCGGCGATCGACCGACGACGCCGGAGCAGAACGAGGAGCACCGTGAGCAACACTGAGCCCGCAGAACTCGGCGAGGGCCACTCGCCGGCAGCCTGGACGGCCGTCGTCATCATGCTGATCGGTTTCGCGGCTGGGACGCTCTTCTTCTGGTTCGACCAGCCGATCGGCGTGTGGATCTCCGCCGCGGTCGTCGTCATCGGTCTCGTCGTCGGCGGCGTCATGGCGAAGGCGGGCTACGGCGTCAACGGCCCGAAGTTCGTCCCGAAGCACCACGGCGAGTAGTCCGAGCATGTCGAACGTGCTCGAGACCCTCGTCGCGGGCGCGCTCGAGGACGCGGCCGCCCGTCGCGCCGACCGTCCCTACGC
>NZ_BACW01000240.1:0-969 GCF_000333315.1 Curtobacterium sp. B8 | reverse complement strand
CGGGCATCGTCGCGGGAGTCGTGTACGCGGTGCTCCCCCGGGTCACCTGGGCCGGCAGCGAGGGGCGGTCCTACGCGGCGACCACGCTGTTCGCCGTCGTGCTGAGCCTCGTGCTCGTGGTCGCCGTGCGGCACACGGCGGAGCGGCGTCGACGGGCCTGGGTCTGGTGGCTGCTCTACGGGGTCGCCGTGCTGTGCTGCGGGCTGCTCTTCGTCGACATGCTGCTCCTGGTCGTCGCACACGGGGTCACGCTGCTCGTCGGGATCCTGCTCGGTGGTGGTCCGGGCGGACGTCGGTCGCACGTGCGCACGGCGCTCTGGTGGCTCGTCCCGACGGTCGTCGCCGGAGCCCTGCTGCTGCCGTTCGTCCGCCTGGCCTCGGGCGAGGCGGACCAGCAGCTCTACTACATGGGGCGGATGGGCTGGGGCTTCGGCATCGTCAAGCTCGTCTTCCTGCAACAGTTCTTCGCCGGGACCAAGGCGATGGCTGCGGTGGCGTGGCTCCTGGTCGCGGTCGGGGCCGTCGGCGCCGTGGTCGTGCCGCGGCTGCGTGACCGGATCCCCGCGGTCGCGCTCACCCTGCCGGCCGTGTTCCTGCCGCCCGCGGTCGTCTACGTGGCGTCCGTGCTCGTGCGGCCGCTGTTCAACCCGCGGTACTTCACCTTCGAGACGCCGCTGGTCGCGATCGCGATCGCACTCGGCCTGACGGTCCTCCCGTGGCGCCGGACCGCGGTCCTCGGTCTCGCGCTGCTCGTGCTGCTCGCCGTCCCGCAGTGGGGCGCGCAGCGCATCCCGACCGCGAAGGACGCGTCGACGTGGGGCCCCGCCTCGGCACTCCTGGAGCGTGAACGTGCGGCCGAACCCGCCGGCACCCGCGACGGCGTGGTCTACGGTCCGCTGCCCTCGCACGTCAACCGGACCACCGAGTTCGTGGCGGCCTCGTACCCCCGCGCGTTCCGGGGCATGCGCG
>NZ_BACW01000241.1:0-3090 GCF_000333315.1 Curtobacterium sp. B8 | reverse complement strand
CGCGGTAGGTCTGGACGGCACCCGGGACGCTCCGCTGCCACTGCTGGATCGCCGCCTGGCCCGGCTCCACCCCGCGGTGGAAGGCGAGGGTGCCGTCGACGAGGTACTGCTCCGCTGCGACGTCGAGCACGAGGGCACGGCTCAGGTGCACGAGCCGCTGGTCCCAGTCGCGGTACTCCATCTCGAAGCGCTGCTCGATCGGGAAGAGCACCGGGACGCCGTGCCGCAAGGGAGTCGCGTCGCGGTGGGTGTCGACGGTGGCCGTGCCGGAGTCGATCCACTGCACGACGACCTCGCCCTCGACGGCGACGTCACCGCGGAGGTAGCCGTGCATCTGGGACCGTCGGATGCTCATGTCGCTGTCGCCGATGCCGGCGTAGCGGTACCAGTAGTCGTCGTCGACGTGGGCGGAGTACCAGGCCTTCCCGGCGTACATCCCGGCGAGGTCGTGGATGGCCGAGTCCGTGTCGCTGCCGGCCACGGACACGAGTGCCGTGGTGGTGGGGGTGCAGGTGGTGGACATCCCCCCACTGTCCTCCCCGTTCGGGGGCCCGTCGACCGTCCTGCGCGCGCTGGACGAGCGCGTCGCGGTCTGCGGATGATCGCCCCCGGAGCGGCCCGCGGGGCGGCCCGCGGAGCGTCCTGCGGACGGTCGCGGAACGGACGGGAGGCACGTGGCGGANNCGNCACGTGCCTCCCGTCCCTTGCTGCTCGCGTCAGGCGAGCGTGGCCGCGTCGATCACGAAGCGGTAGCGGACGTCCGAGGACAGCACCCGCTCGTAGGCCTCGTTGATCTGGTCGGCGCTGATGAGCTCAGTCTCCGGCAGAATCCCCTTCTCGGCGCAGAAGTCGAGCATCTCCTGCGTCTCGCGGATGCCGCCGATCGCCGAACCCGCCCAGCTGAGCCGGCGCGGGATGAGCGCGAACGCGGGCACCTCGAGCGGCTCCGACGGCGCACCGACGTTGACGAGCGTGCCGTCGACCTTGAGGAGGCCGAGGTAGGCGCCCATCGGGATCTTCGCCGACACGGTGTTGATGATGAGCTCGAACGAGCCCGCGAGCTCCTCGAACGTCGCCGAGTCCTTGGTCGCGTAGTGGGCCTTCGCGCCGTAGCGGAGCGAGTCCTCCTGCTTCGAGGTGGTCTGCGACAGGACGGTGACCTCGGCGCCGAGCGCGACCGCGATCTTCACCGCCATGTGCCCGAGGCCGCCCATGCCGATCACGGCGACCTTGGAGCCGGGGCCGACGCCCCAGTGGTGCAGCGGCGAGTAGGTCGTGATGCCGGCGCAGAGCAGCGGCGCGACCTTCTCGATGTCGAGCGACTCGGGCACGCGGAGCACGAAGTCCTCGTTCACCACGATCGCCTGCGAGTAGCCGCCCTGGGTGATGCTGCCGTCGGCCGGGTCGACGCCGGCGTAGGTCTGGATGTTGCCCTTGAGGCAGTACTGCTCCTCGCCCTTGACGCAGTTCTCGCACTCGCCGCAGGAGTTCACCATGCAGCCGACGCCGACGCGGTCGCCGACCTGGTGCTTGCTGACGTCGGAGCCGACGGCCGAGACGTGGCCGACGATCTCGTGACCGACGACCTGCGGGTACTGGATCTCGCCCCACTCGCCCCGGACGGTGTGGATGTCCGAGTGGCAGATGCCGGCGTAGGCGATGTCGATCTCGACGTCGTTCGGACCGAGGTCGCGGCGGGTGATGGTGGTCTTGACGAGCGGCTCCGTGGCGGACGGGGCAGCGTAGGCGTTGACGGTGCGCAAAGGTCTCCTCGTGGGATGGGTCGTCAGCTGACGGAACCGGTTCCGGCTCCGACGGACCAGTGTGCTCCTGCGCGCTGCGGACAGCGTGGTACCGACGGGGTCCCCCTCCTGTGCGGTTCTTCAGGACATCCGGGCGAGTCGTGTCCCCGCGATCGCGGCGAAGCGCAGCGGATCGCGGAGCGCGTCGTCCGGTTCGCCCGTGGTCTGCGTGGCGATCACTGTCAGCGAGGCCGCGGCGGCGAAGGCGTCGAGCGGGGCCTCGATCGCGCCGGCCACGAGCACCGTCCGGGCGTCCGGGGCGTGTCGTCCGGCCAGTTCGCGCACTACCGACACGACCTTGCCCGCGGCACTCTGTCCGTCGAACCGTCCCTCGCCCGTGACGACCACGTCCGCACCGACCAGGAGCGTCGGCAGCCCGAGGACCTCCGCGATCCCGTCGGCACCGCGCACGAGGGTCGCACCCCACGCGAGCAGGCCGAACCCGACCCCGCCCGCGGCCCCCGCGCCCGGCGTCGAGGGGTCGACGTGCGGGAAGCGGGCGGCGAACGCGGACAGCCGGGCGTCGAACTCGGCCACACGGTCGGGTGTGACGCCCTTCTGCGCCCCGAACACGGCTGCAGCGCCGGACGGCCCGAGGAGCGGCGAGGTCACGTCGGTCAGGACGGTCACGCCGTCGCGGGGGAGCGTCCGACCGCCGATGACGTCGAGCACGGAGGCGCCGCCGTCCGTGGACGCGCTGCCCCCGATGCCGAGCACGAGCCCGGTCACGCCCGCGTCGAGCGCCGCGGCGATCGCCTCCCCGAACCCGCGGGAGGTCGCGGTGTCCGGCAGCAGGTGCCCGCCGAGCAGGGGGAGGCCGCTCGTCGCGGCGAGCTCGACCACGCCGCGTCCGTCCGGCAGGTGCAACCACGCGGCGTCGACCGGGTCGCCCGCGGGACCGGTCACCGTCAGCGGCTGCAGCACCGCGTCGGGGAACGCCGCGGCGAAGGCGTCCAGCGTGCCCTCGCCGCCGTCGGCCATCGGCACGACGACGAGGTCGTCGTCGGGACGCTCGGCGCGCCAGCCGTCGGCGATCGCCGCAGCCACGGACGCCGCGGTCGCGGTGCCCTTGAACGAGTCCGGAGCCACCACGATGCGCACCCGACCACCGTAGCGGGACGGGTCCGGCCTCAGCGAGCGAGCGCGAACCGTGGCAGTGGGGTGCCGCCGAGGGCGAGGTCCGCGACGAGCTCGCCGAGGAGGGGCGCGAACTTGAAGCCGTGGCCCGAGAACCCGGTCGCGACGGTGAGCGGACCGCGGCGGTCGATGACGAAGTCCTCGTCCGGCG
>NZ_BACW01000242.1:0-1551 GCF_000333315.1 Curtobacterium sp. B8 | reverse complement strand
TCGGGTGACGGTCGCCATGCTCGTGCTGCCGCCCGCGACGCTGTCCGCCCGGACCGCCCAGCAGCGGAGCGTCGATGCCGCGACGCTGTCGAACGCGACCGGAGCGCAGGGGGGTCTCGCTCCTCGGCAGCGACGCGGTCGACACGTCCGACTACGGCGTGAAGGACTGGGCCGCCCTCATCCGCCAGTCCACCGACACGAGCGCCCTCGTCGGGAAGCGGGTGGAGCTCACGGGTTTCGTCGTCCCTGCCGGCGACGGATCGTTCACGCTGACCCGGTTCGTGATCAGCTGCTGCGCCGTCGACGCGCAACCGGTCGGCCTCGGCGTGACCACGACCGGGGCCGTCCCCGACGCGGACCGCTGGGTCACGGTGCGCGGCTCCCTCGTCGCCAACCCCGACCAGTCCGCCGCCGCCAGGATCGTCGTGAAGGCGTCCTCCGTTCGACAGATCGCGCAGCCGAGTGACCCCTACGAGTACTGACCACGCTCGACGCCCCCGTCGCGACCGCTTCCGGACGCGGTACCTCGCGGTGACCGTCGTCCTCATCGTCGTCGGTGCGCTCGCCGCGGTCGTCGGCGCGCAGCAGGGTCCTCGGCTCCGTGCCGTCTCGTACGACGCCGCCGGGTTGGTGGCGAAGCCGGCCCAGCGCGTGATCCTCACCGCGAACCAGGCCGTCCAAGCGGTGCGCCCCGCGGACGTGGTGGTCCGACCGGCAGCGGCGCACACGGTCACGTCGAGCGGGAACACGATCGCCGTCGAGTTCGCCGGACCGCTCGACTACGACCGGTCGTACGAGATCGCGGTCACCGGTGTCCGTGCGCCCGGGCAGTCGTCGAGCGCGACGCTCCGCGCCACCGTCCGCACCGGGAGCACCGACGTCCTCGCGCTCGTCCCCGCTGGACCGGGCGGCGGGAAGGACCGGATCGTCCGACGCTCCCTCGACGCCGGCGGCGCCACGACCGTGTACGCGGACGACGGCATCACGGCGTACGCGCGCCTCGGACGGTCGCTGGTCGTCGTCCGCGACGTCGGCCGAGGTGCCTCGGCGATCGACGTCGTCGGGCTCGCCGGCGGCGTGCAGGACGACGACCTGCCCGTCGAGCGGATCACGCTGCCGACCGCGGCCGGACGGGTGACCGCGCTCCACGCTGCGGACGACGGAGCCTCCTTCGGCTTCCAGTACGCCGACACGTCGTCGGGACGCTCGACCGACGTCGGCCTCTACGTCGTCGACATGACCGGCACCCACATGCCCGTGGCGATCGCGCCGGACGGCAGACCGACGACCGGCGCCGTCCCGATGACCGTCGCACAGTGGGCGTACGTCCCGCGGACCGAGAGCGCGCTCGTCCGGACCAGTGGCGACGACCTGGTCCTCGTCGACATGAGCGGCTCGGTCGCCGCGGTGCGGCTGGGGAGCGCCACGACCCTGCACGGCTTCGTCGCCTCCGGCACCACGGCCGTGGTCGAGACCGGCACCGGGATCGAGTACCTCGACCTGACCGACGGCCGACGGACGCCCATCGCGACGCCGGAGGGGAGCACGGAC